>NZ_JAENWM010000027.1 GCF_016650035.1 Clostridium sp. | reverse complement strand
CCAGATGAAGGTGAAGTTAAAATTACAGAGGATATTTCAATGGTTTTTCAGGAAGATAGGTTGATTCCATGGCTTTCGGCAATTGAGAATATTAGTTTGGTTTTGAAGGATAGAGAACTAGGCCTTAAGATGGCCAAAGAATATATGAATGATATGCAATTAACTGACATTAAGAATAAAAGACCACAAGAATTAAGTGGTGGGATGAAGCGTAGAGTAGCAATTGCAAGGGCGCTCGCTTATGACAAAAGAATTATTTTGATGGATGAGCCATTTAAGGGGCTCGAGGAAGATCTTAAAAATCAGATAATGGATCAGGTAATTAAGCTTTCGTCGGATAAATTAATAGTAATTGTTACACACGTGAAAGCTGAAATAGAATATTTGAATGCAGATATAGTATATTTGTAGGTTTAATGCATTGTGATGATCGTAAAGTCATAAATAGTAAAAAAAGAAATCCTATGATTTAAATAATTATAGGATTCCTTTTTTTGATTTTAATCTTTAAAGTTAGATAATTGTTGAGATGCAGAATTAAGAGAATCTATTGCTGCTTGAATTTTAGCTTTATTATCTGCTTTTTCTGCTGAAGTAAGTGCTTGTTGTAATGATGTAACTGTGCTCTGTACAGTTGACATACTTTGGTCTACATATTGTTTAGCTTTTGCCATAAAAAATACCTCCTAAATATTAGTTTTCATTTCAATACTAGTATGGATATAAAAACAAAATATATGCATTTATAATTGCAAATAAAATATTTTTGTAGTAAGTAATATAGGTATGTAGCTTTATAGTTTGTGGAAAAGAGGATACGAAAATATAGACACCGTTTAAATTAGCATTTGACAATAATTGTGTATGGTAGTAATATAAAATTGTTGAAAGCTAATATAGATAAAGGAAATAAACTAATATTATATGAAATTTTTATATTATGGAGGCTACAAGATGTATAGTGATAAGGTAATGGAACATTTTATGAATCCTAGAAATGTTGGGGTCATTAAAGATGCTGATGGCATAGGTGAAGTTGGGAATGCAGAATGCGGTGATATAATGAGAATATTTATTAAGGTTAAAAATAATCTAATAGTAGATACAAAATTTATGATTTTTGGATGTGGATCTGCTGTAGCATCAAGTAGCATGGCAACGGAGATTATTAAGGGGAAAACTCTTGAAGAAGCTTGGAAAATCACAAATAAAACCGTTGCAGATTCATTAGACGGACTTCCATCAATTAAAATGCATTGCTCGGTTTTAGCACAAGAAGTTATACATGTGGCCATAAATGATTATAGAGAGAAACAGGGACTGGAGCCCTGGGTATAAATCACAAAATATAGGAGGAATTATATATGAAAGATATGAAAACACTAAGGGATGAAATGTTTAAAATGAAGAAATGGGCGTTAATTGGAGCGTCACCAAATGAAAGTAAGTTTGGATATAAAATATTAATGAAACTTAAAGAAAAAGGGTATACAGTATACGGTATAAACCCTAAATACGACGAAATAAATGGAGTTAAAATATATCATTCATTAAAGGAATTACCAGAGAAGGTAGATGCGGTAAATGTTATAGTGAATCCCACACTTTCTTTAAAGGCTATAGATGATATTGTGGAATGTAAAATAGAAAATGTATGGTTCCAACCAGGCTCTTATGATCCACAAGTTTTAAATAAGGCTAAAAATAATGAGCTTAATATGGTTTTTCATGAATGTTTATATGTAGAATTAAACAAAATTTAAAATTATATTGGTTATTAGAGTTTTTATATAAGAGTATAATTTGTGGGGGTACTATTATAAAAAAAATAGGAATCATTATTTGTGGACGTTATCAGAACTGCGGCGGTGGAAAATGTTTTAGAGGTTTAAGAGAACGTCTAGGAGGATTTTCAATATATCCTGCAGAAGAACAAGTCGAAGTAGTTGGATATTCGTATTGTGGTGGATGCCCTGGTGGAAACATAGAATATGTTCCAGAAGAAATGATTAAAAATGGAGCTGAAGTAATTCATTTAGCTACAGGCCTTGTAGTTGGATATCCACCATGTCCATATATTTTAAAATTTAAAGAGTTTATTGAGACTCATTATAAGGTATCTGTAGTAATTGGAACACATCCAATTCCTATGAAGTATTTTTCAAATCATGAAAAAATGTCTTTCTGGAAGGAAATGCACATGAGTGACATTGCTCCAGAATTATTTGAGGACTCAGAAGAAACAATGAAAAATTATGATTAATATGTATTTTTAACAATAGACCATACTGTTATTGGCATAAATAATAGTATGGTCTATTATTTTGTAAAAAAAATCTTTATATGTAAATTAATGAAGATATAGTCTTGTTTAAAATGATATATAAAATAATAATATAAAGTTATTGACATATACCCAAAACAGTGTATAATAGTAATCGTAAAGGACATATGTCCAAAATAAAAAAGAGGAGATGTTTTCATGGCTAGAAGAGATGGAACAGGTCCAATGGGAATGGGATCAAACACAGGAAGAGGAATGGGATTTTGCAATGTTACTAACGGTTTAGGCGTAAATAGAGGCTTAGGAATGGGAATTGGTTGCAGAGGAGGTTTTGGATGGAATAGTTTTAATAATACAATGAGTCCTGTAAATCAAAGTGATTTGCTTTCGGAAGAAAAAGCTATTCTTGAAAATAGACTCAATTTAATAAATAACCAATTGAATACTACGCAGGATGACAATTAAGTATAATTTTAGATGATTTATTAACAACAGACTGTACAATTATTTCATATGAAATAATTGTACAGTCTGTTGTTTTATTAGAGTAATGGAAGTTTAGACGTAAGATTTTATATAATAGTTGTTAGGAAGATGAAGTTTTTAATGTTGACTAATCTTAGCAAAATGTTATAATATAGTTAAATGTAAATGCAAATAGTTTGTATTTACATAGTATAGGAGGTTATATAAATGTTGAAAACAAGTAAAAAATCATTGGTATTTTATGTTGTTTTTTCTAGTTTATTTTTTTCTGCCTGTGGGGCTAGCAAAACAACTAATTATACAAATATAAAACAGAAAATTAATGTTGCTGTGTCTATAGTGCCACAGGAAACTTTTGTAAAAGCTGTCGGTGGGGAGAAGGTGGATGTCATTACAATGATACCACCAGGAAAAAGTCCGGAAAATTTTGCGCCTAGCCCAGATATAATGGAAAAACTCAGTAGCGCTTCTGTATATTTTACTATCGGTGTTCCTACTGAAAAAGCAAGTATATTGCCTAAAATAAAAGATTTTAATAAAGATATAAAGATAGTTAATATGGCAGATGTAGTTTCAAAGGTTTATCCTGACAGAAAGTTTGAATCTGGAGAGAGAGATCCTCATATATGGCTTTCACCTAAAAGAGCAATGGTTATGGTACAGGAAATAGTAAGTGAACTTTCTTTAAAAGATCCTTCTAATAAGAGCTTTTATGAAACAAATGGTAAAGATTATATAAATAAGCTTGAACAACTTGATATAGATACAAAAGATTCATTGTTGGCACTTATGAAAAAGGCATTTATATGTTACCATCCAGCTTTTGGATATTTTGCAGATGAATATGGACTTGAGATGGTATCACTTGAACAGGAAGGAAAAGAAGCAACGATTCAGGATTTACAAAATACAATAGATTTTGCTAAGAAAGAAGATATAGTGGTTATATTTTATCAAGCAGAAATAGATAGCAAACAATCGGAAACTTTTGCCTTAGAAATTGATGGAAAGGCTGAAATGGTAGAGCCACTTTCCTCAGATTATATAAACAACATAGAAAAAATGGCGAAAACTTTTAAAGAAGCAATGGAGATGAATTAAAATGAATGCAGTTGAAATACAAAATTTAAGTATGGATTATGAAAATTTAAATGCACTAAAGGATGTGGATTTAACTATTAAAGATAAGGAATTTGTTGCGATTTTAGGTCCTAATGGAGGAGGTAAGTCAACACTTTTAAAAGTGATATTAGGCTTAATCAAACCTACGTCAGGGCAGGTAAAAGTGTATGGTGAAAATCCGCATAATAAAAGAAATTCTATAGGGTATGTACCTCAATTTTCTAGTTTTGAAAAAACCTTTCCTATAAATGTAATAGATGTAGTACTTATGGGAAGGCTGAAATTTGGTATGAATTTTTTACGGAAATATTCTAAAGAAGATATGGAATATGCTAAAAATATAATGAGCATGTTAGAAATATATGAACTTAGGAACAGGCAAATAGGGCAACTTTCTGGTGGACAGATGCAAAAGGTATTAATTGCAAGGGCACTTTGTACAGAACCTAAACTTCTACTTTTAGATGAGCCAACTGCAAGTCTTGATGTACAATCAAAAACTAGTATTTATTCATTGCTTAAAAATATTAATAAGGATATGACTATAATTGTAGTGACTCATGATACAGGATTTGTTTTTTCTTATGTAGATAAAATAGCTTGTTTTAATCAGAAGCTATTTTATCATGGAGAACCTGAACTTGATAAAGATACAATGGACAGCGTTTATGGATGCCCAGTAGATGCTATATCTCATGGTGCTATACCTCATAGGGTGCTTAGAAGTCATCAGGAGGGGAATTAAATGATAGATGCAATTTTCAAATATACGTTTTTACAAAATGCAGTAATTGGAGCAGTGCTTGCAAGTATAATATGTGGTATTATCGGAACGATAGTTGTAGAAAAAAAGCTTGTGATGATGAGTGGAGGTATTGCTCATGCTGCATTTGGTGGAGTGGGTATGGGCTATTTTTTAAACATAGAACCAATAATAGGCGCTCTTATATTTGCTGTAGTATCATCTTTTGGTATAGTAGAGATAAATAGAAAATCAAAAGTGAATACTGATACTATTATAGGTATGTTTTGGTCATTAGGTATGGCGCTTGGGATTATATTTATATCGCTTACTCCTGGATATCCTCCAGATATATCATCTTATCTTTTTGGGGACATACTTACAGTCTCAAAATTAGATCTTTCTATAATGGTTGGATTGGACGCTATTGTTATTTTTATCGTAATAGCACTTTTTAATAATATAAAAGCCTATCTATTTGATGAGGAATTTTCAAAGGTAGTTGGCATTAATGTTAAATTGATGGAGTATGTGGTATTTATACTTATAGCATTTAGCGTAGTTGTACTTATAAGGGTAGTTGGAATAATACTTATAATTGCACTTTTAACAGTTCCACCTGCTATTTCTAAATTATTTACATTTGATTTAAGAAAAATTATGCTTCTTTCTATTTTATTTGGTGTGATATTTTCACTATTAGGACTTTATATATCATATAAGTTTCATATTGCTTCTGGAGCCTCTATAATAATTGTAGCGGTAAGTACTTATATTATATTTTTTATATCATCTAAATTGCTAAGGAAGAAAGTTAAGCCACATACATTATAATAAAATAATATAATTATATATAATAGTAAAGTTAATAATCGATTTTAAACTTTACTATTATTTTTTTACACGAAATCAATTGGCATTTGACAATAACTAATATTGGGAGTATTATAAAAAGTGAAAGTGGCAAATGCCAATATGCATAGATCAGTTTTATGATTGAGTACACTACATGTCGATGTAGATACAGATTTTAAATATAAGAAACTGATTTAAAATTGTATAGTAACGAATATAATAAAAATATTGGAGGTAAACAATGAAAATAGTGATTTCATCAACAGGGAAAACTACAGAGGATTTATTAAATACTAGGTTTGGAAGGTGTGAATATTTTCAAATTCATGATACTAAAAGTGGAGAAGTTAAAGTTATAGAGAACAAGGGTCAAAATGCTGGTGGTGGGGCAGGAATTATTGCATCTAACCAAATAATCGACGAAAATATAGATGTTATTATTACAGGTAATCTTGGTCCCAATGCTTTCGAACTTATTGAAAAAGCAGAAATTAAAGCATATAAGTGTGAAAGCATTGATATAAGCTCAGCACTTTTGAAATATAATAAAGGAGAACTAGAAGAAATACAAATGTCTGGTCCTGCATATCATGGTGGAGGTAAATAAAATGAAAATAAATATAGCAGTTCTTAGTGGAAAAGGAGGAACGGGTAAAACTACAGTTTCAACTAATCTCGCTCTTGCATTAGAAGCCAATTATATAGACTGTGATGTTGAAGAACCAAATGGGTTCTTGTTTCTAAAACCTGAAGTAGATAAAACAGAAAAAGTTATGGTAGAGTATCCAATTATAAATAAAGCTAACTGTACTTCTTGTGGAGCGTGTGTAAATGTATGCCAATTTAATGCTCTTGCAAAAGTGAAAGATGAAATTTTACTCTTTTCTAAATTATGTCATGGATGTGGAGCTTGTGAACTTGCATGTAAATATAATGCTATAACCTACAATAAAAGACAAACAGGTAAAATTGAAAGCGGAAAAGCAAGAAACATAGAATGCAGTAGAGGAATTTTAAATGTGAATGAACCTATGGCAGTTCCTGTTATTAGACAATTGCTTAAACGTATATCGGGGGGAGTTAATTTAATTGATTGTCCTCCAGGTACTTCTTGTAGTGTAGTAAATGGACTGAAATATGCTAATAGAGCAATACTTGTTACAGAGCCTTCAGAATTTGGACTTCATGATTTGAAAATGGCTGTAGAACTTGTAAAAATGTATAATATACCTTTTGGTATAGTTATAAATAAAGATGACGAAAAAGATAATATAATAAAAAGATATTGTAGGGAAGAAAAAATAAAGTTGCTAGGTACTATACCTTATAGTAAAAACACAGCAGTAATTTATTCTAAGGGAGAAGTATTATATGATGATTTATATCATAAAATTCTATTTAACGAAATTTCAAAGGAAGTAAAGGAGGTGTTGTTTTGGAACTTGTAATTTTAAGTGGTAAAGGTGGAACGGGCAAAACTACAATTGCAACAGCACTAGCTGAACTTGCTAAGGATGTAACAAGAATCGATTGTGATGTAGATGCACCTAATCTTTATATGTTTTACAAAGGACAGGATACTTACAAAAATGATTTTATAGGTGGTAAAAAAGCTGTAATAGATGAACCTCTTTGTAGTAAGTGTGGTAAATGTGAGACAGTGTGTAAATTCGAAGCTATAGAAAATTGCAAAATAAATTCATTTGCTTGTGAAGGGTGTGGAGCTTGCACACTTATATGCCCACAAAATGCTATAAAATTAAAATCAGAAAAAACAGCAGAAACATTTATTACTAAGTTAGATAAAGGTATAATTTCAAGAGCAGAAATGGATATAGGTAGTGATGGTTCAGGACTTCTAGTAACGCTTCTTCGGAAAAATGGCAAAAAATTTAGTGACAATAATAAATTAACTATATTAGACGGTTCGCCAGGTATTGGATGTCCTGTTATAGCATCAGTAACAGGGAGCGATGCGGTACTCGCTGTTACTGAACCTACAAAATCAGGTCTTGGAGATTTAAAGAGAGTGGTAGAGTTATGTGAACATTTTGGAGTTATTACCATGGTTTGTATAAATAAATATGATATTAATGAAGAAGTAGCTAAAGAAATAGAAGACTTCGCTCATGATAAAGGTTTGAAAATAGTTGGTAAAATTCCATATGATGATGTTGTTATGAAATCTATAAATGAGTTAAAACCAATTACTTGTTACAAAGAGAGTATAGCCGAAATAGCTATTGAAGATATGTGGAGCAATATTAAAGACTTATTTAAACTTTGATGTTCTGTGTAAAATAATTTATTAAATTAAATATAGGGAGGAATTATAAATGAGAATAGCAGTGGCAACTGAGGAAAGTAATGTAAGTGGACATTTTGGGTATTGTGATGGTTTTACAATATATGAGGTAGAGGAAGGTAAAACAGTAAGTAAGAGTTTTACTGCAAATCCAGGACATAAGCCTGGATATCTTCCAATATTTTTGAAAGAATTAAATGTCAATATTATTATTGCAGGTGGAATGGGAGAAACAGCACAAAACTTATTCAATGAAAATGGTATTGAGGTAGTAGTTGGTGCACAAGGATTAAGTGATGACGCAGTACAAAAATATATAAGTGGTGAATTAAAATCAACAGGTACTGTTTGCCATGAACATATACAATAAACGCACATAATTTTATAAGCTTTGTATTTTAGAATGGTTATTATATAAATAAGTTGTACAAATAAAACTGTATAAAATGGAGGAATTAAAATGGAAAAAATTCAAGCAAACATGAAATCTTGTCTTCAACCAATGCCTAAAGTGATAGTTTCTTGTAGAGGCCTTGATGGTAAAAATAATGCATTAGTAGTAGCTTATTGTTGTAATTGTAGTTATGATCCACCAATGATTATGGTAGGTATTGTTCCATCACGATATTCTCATAAAATCGTGAAAGAAACAGGTTCATTTGTAGTAAATATAGCTACTAAAGATCAGAAGGAAATGTTTGACTATTTGGGTAGTACTAGTGGTAGAGACGAGGATAAATTTGCAAAACTTAATATAAAGTTTGAAGAAGGAGTAAAGGGGCGTGCACCATTATTATCAGATTGTCCTATAAATATAGAATGCAAGGTAGTAGATTCTATACTTACGGGTTCACATGAAATGTTTGTAGGCAAAATTGAATATATGCATACTGACAGAAATGTAGTTGATGATAAAGGTCATATTGATTATTCTAAAATTGAACTTATTTAACATTATCACATTAGTTATTGACATATACCCAAAATAGAGTATAATAGTAATTATAAAGGGTATATGCTCAAGATAAAAAGGAGACGATGTTATGTCAAGAAGAGACGGTACAGGTCCAACAGGAATGGGACCAAAAACAGGAAGAGGATTAGGATTATGCAACGTAGCCAAAGTTGCAGCTGTAGTTGGAGGCTTAGGACTTAAAATGGGACGTGGAACTAAAAGAGGACTAGGTAATACAAATAATCCTAAAAATAAAAGATAATAATTTGATAAGTAATAAATAAGGGGTGGTAATCTACCTCTTATTTGTTATTGATTTTTAATAAATAAAAGAAAAAATGAAAGAAGGTATTAATCCAATGAGGAATATACATAAATTCATATGCAAAGGTGATTACTTTATTTTAGATGTAAGTTCGGGCGCTATTCATGTGGTGGATAAAATCATTTATGATATCCTTTCTGATGATGGTGTTGAAAGTAGAAATGATGTTATAAATAAATACAGAGAAAAATATGATAAAGATGTGTTAAATGAATGTTATGATGAAATAGAGGAACTTATAAAAAATGGGCAATTATATTCAGAGGATGCATATGAACCTATTGCTAAAAAATTTGAAAAGGAACCTGATTATATAAAAGCTGTGTGTCTTAATATAGCGCACGATTGTAATTTGAGATGTAAATATTGCTTTGCTGATGGCGAAGGTTATGATAAGCAAAAGATACTCATGAGTTTTGATGTTGCTAAAAAAAGCATTGATTTTTTATTGCAAAATTCAGGCTCAAGAAAGAATATTGAAGTAGATTTTTTTGGTGGAGAACCTCTTTTAAATATGGAGGTAGTTAAAAAAACTGTTGATTATGCAAGAGGACTAGAAAAACAACATAATAAAAATTTTAGATTTACAATTACAACAAATGCAACGTTACTAACTCCTGATATTATGGAATATTTAGATGAAAATATGGTTAATATTGTATTGAGCATTGATGGTAGAAAAGATGTACAAGACAATATAAGAACGAGAATTAATGGTGATGGGACTTATGATGATATTCTTCCTAAAATTAAAACTATGGTCCAAATGAGGCATAAATCTAAAAAACAATATTATATAAGAGGAACATTTACAGCTCAAAATTTGGATTTTTCTAAAGATATTAAACACTTTATAGATCTTGGATTCAAAGAAATTTCAATAGAACCAGTAGTACTTCCAGCTGATAATGTGCTTTCTATTAAAGAAGAACATTTAGAACAAATATACGATGAATACGATAAAATTTTTGATGAACTACTATTTCATGATGATGTAATATTTTACCATTTTAACATTAATATTAATGGAGGAGCATGTATTTACAAAAGAATATCAGGTTGCGGAGCTGGGTTTGAATACATAGCAGTAACACCGGAAGGAGATATATATCCTTGCCATCAGTTTATAGGAAATACAAGGTTCCTTATGGGAAATGTGTTTGAGGGAATTAAAAACAAAGAAATGCCAAGCATTTTTAGACAGGCTAATATATATAACAAACCAGACTGCAAAAAATGTTGGGCAAGATTTTATTGTAGTGGAGGTTGTCAAGCTAATAATTTTAATTCAACTGGAAATATAAAAACGCCTTACGAAATTGGATGTAAAATGCAAAGCAAAAGAGTTGAATATGCTATTGCATTACAATATTATAGAAATAATAAAAAGAAAAATAAATTATTAGAAAATAATAAGATCAAGTAATATAAATTTAGCAAATGGAGGAGTAATTATGAATGAAACAAAGTTTGTATATGGTCCAGTACCTTCAAGAAGAATGGGAGAATCTTTAGGAATAAGTCCAATACCAAAAAAAACGTGTAATTATTCATGTATATATTGTCAACTTGGAAGAACAGATAAATTGTCTAATAAACGTTTAGAATTTTTCTCTGTTTCTGACATTATAGAAGAATTTAAGACTTATATAAAAAGTGGATCTGAATTTGATGTGGTTACAATAGTGGGTGAGGGTGAACCAACTCTCTATCTAAAACTTGGTGAATTAATAGGCAAAATTAAGGAACTTACGTCTAAACCTGTAGCTGTTATTACGAATGGAGCATTGCTCCATGATAAAACAGTTAGGGATGAATTGTGTGAAGCAGATATTGTGCTTCCGTCATTAGATGCTTATGATGAAGATACTTTTAAAAGAATAAATAGGCCTTATCCTAAGTTAAACTTTATGGAATGTTATAATGGACTTGTTGAATTTTCAAAAATTTATAAGGGACAATTATGGATTGAAATAATGCTTATAGATGGAATTAATGATGACAGTGATTCACTTCAAAAATTAAAGCTATTAATTAAAGAAATAAAATACCACAGATTATATATTAATACCCCTGCAAGACCACCAGCTGAGGAATATGTGAAAACTATTAGTAATGGAAACATGAATATGGCTATAGAAATGCTGGGTGGTATATCTATAGAAAATTTAGTTTCCGTTGGATTTTCTAGCGGAATCAAAGATGATTATCAAGCTATTTTAAGTATTATTAAAAGACATCCAATGAATCAGTATGAAATCAAAAGTTTTTTAAATTCTAGAAAATGTGAATATATTGATAATATTATTAAAAGATTAAATTTGGATAATACTATAAACCATATAGATTATAAGGGATTTATTACTTATAGATTAAAATAAATAATATATAAATGCAGGAGGAATTAAAATGCCAAGACCAATAAAATTTAGAAGAGTAGAGTTTTTTCCAGAGGATACTTATTTTATCCCCTGGGGTAAGCCTAAATGTAAGATTGAAGAAATAGCTTTAAAAGTAGAAGAACTTGAGGCAATGAGGCTTAAGGATATTGAAGAATTGAATCAAGAAGAATGTGGTGAAAAAATGCAAGTATCAAGGCAAACTTTTCAAAATATTATAGATAGTGCAAGAAAAAAGGTGGCTATTGCTTTAACCGAAGGAAAAGCTATAAGGATAAGTGGCGGTAATTACAGGACAAAATTTTGTGAATTTAAATGTAACAATTGCAATAGTATATATGAATTAAATTATGAACAAGACAAACATATTTGTCCTGATTGTGGTTCTGATACAGTTATTTGTGTTAAAAAATCAAAAATTTGTAAAAAGTGGTGTAATGATTGTACTTAAGAATTTAAAGCAACGGAGGAGATTAAATAATGGCAAGACCTAAAAAATGGAGAAGAGTTTGTACGTTGCCTGAAATTGTTAAATTTGGTCCTATTGATTTAGTGGAAACAGTTAATGAATCAATAATTATGACAGTAGAAGAATATGAAACTATAAGGCTAATAGATTTAGAAGGTTTAAATCAAGAGCAAAGTGCAAATGTAATGGGGGTTGCCCGTTCTACATTACAAAGAACATATGATGATGCTCGCAAAAAAATAGCAGATACTTTAGTAAATGGTAAAATATTAAAAATAGAAGGTGGCGATTATAAGCTATGCAGTGATTTTGACGACAGAGAAAATTGTGACGATTGTATTTGTCATAGACATAGGCATGGTAGAAACAACAAAGGTTAAATCATCATCTGTGATGCTGTTAAATCATCTTTAAAATAATATTTAATAATATGAAAGCGGGTGCTTAAAATGAACTTAAAAATAACAACTCTTATTGAAGATAATTCAAGTGCGGATATAAAATTATACAATGAACATGGATTGTCTCTTTATATGGAAATTGATGGGATGAAGATTTTATTTGATACTGGTAAGAGCGGGGACTTTATTAAAAATGCTGAAACACTAAATATTGATTTGAATAAATTAGATTACGTTATGATGAGTCATGGACATTATGACCATAGCGGAGGATTTAGAAAACTTGTTGAGGAAACTTCAAACTCATATAAATTAATTGTAGGGGAAGATTTTTTTAATGAAAAGTATGGAACAATAGAAGGAGATAATTACAAGTATCTCGGCAATTCTTTTGAAAAGGGATATATACATAAAAATAATATTGCAATAAAATATATTAAACAAGATATATTTTATATTACCGAAAATATAATGGTATTTGCTAATTTTAAAAGAAATAATGATTTTGAATTACCTAATAAAAGATTTCAAATTAAACAAGATGAAAAATATATTTTAGATGACTTTTATGACGAAATAGTATTAGTATTAAAGGGTAAGCGTGGTTTATTTGTTGTTGTAGGATGTTCTCATGTAGGGATAGTTAATATTTTAGAGACCATTATAGAACGTACTGGGCTTCCAATCTATGGTATAATTGGGGGAACTCATTTAGTAGAAGCAGATGAGCAAAGACTAAATAAAACAATTGATTTTTTGAAGGAAAAAGATATAAAAATCATAGGGGTATCCCATTGTACAGGAGAAAAAGCAGCTGAAGAAATAAAACGACAATTCGGGGAAAGATTTTTATACAATAATACAGGTAACATAATAGAGTCTACTGTATATTAAATTTAAAGTCTAATAAGATAAAAATTTAGAAATATATGATTAGCATATTCTTTTACAATGCGAAATCTTTGAATATATATGGGGTGGGGTAAACCACCCCATTACATGCACTTTATTATTAATTAGGAATTTTTTATAGTTTTGCCATTATTTAATAGAGTCTAATTCTTCAAGGTTAAATACTTCTAGCGTGCTAGCTGAAATATTTTTCTTTATTACGTCCACCATGGCGCGTACAGTATCTAGTGTAGTGATTACTCCAATAGAACGTTCTAGTGCAGTTCTTCGTATTCTAAACCCTTCTCTTTTTAAATCATTTCCTTTAGTAGGGGTGTTAATAACTAAGCACAATTCTTTGCTTTTTAAAATTTCTGGTATATCTATAGTTCCTTGATTATTTTTCACAACCTCTACCACATCTAAACCTTCCCCCTGCATTAATTTAGCTGTTCCTGCAGTTGCAATAAATTTATAGTTTAAATCAATAAGCGATTTAGCTATAGGTAAAAATTCCTTTTTATCCTTTGAACTTATTGATGCAAATATTAGTCCGCTTTCTTTTATAAAATCCATTCCAGCAGCTACGAATCCTTTATATAGTGCCTCCTCTACAGTTCTTCCTATGCCTAGCACTTCTCCAGTAGATCTCATTTCGGGTCCAAGGCACACCTCTACCTCTGGTAATTTTTGAGTTGAGAATACAGGTACCTTTACGGAGATAAGTTTTGGCTCTTTATAAACTCCGATGCCATAGCCTAAGTTTATAAGCTTTTCTCCTAACATAACGCGGGTTGCTAATTCAATAATAGGGACATTGCTTACTTTACTTATATAAGGTACAGTACGGCTCGCTCTAGGATTTACCTCTATTATATATAGTCTTTCTTTGAATTCTATAAATTGGATGTTCATCATGCCTATAATTTGAAGTTCTGCTGCAAGCTTTTTAGAATACTCTAATATTTTCTCTTTTATAGCATGTGATATATTTTGACTTGGATACATTGTAATGCTATCTCCGGAATGTACACCTGCTCTCTCTAAATGCTCCATAATACCGGGTATTAATATTTCGCTTCCATCACAAATAACATCTACTTCAATTTCTCTACCTATTAAATATTTATCTATTAAAATAGGATTCACTTTATCTTTTTTAAATGCATTTCCTAAATAATGAATTAATTCCTTTTCTTCATAGGTGATTTCCATCCCTTGTCCTCCTAGAACATAAGAAGGTCTAACTAGTACTGGATACTTTAATTTTTTTGCTTCAAGTATTCCTTCTTCTAGGCTCCAAACGGCTTTGCCCTTTGGTCTGTCAATATTTAATTTCTCTAAAATTAAATCGAATTTTTCTCTATCTTCTGAAGCATCTATTTGTTTAGGCTGCGTTCCAAGTATAGGGACATTATTTTCACTTAAAAAGTTAGCTAGCTTTATTGCGGTTTGACCTCCGAACTGTAATATGACACCTTCAACTTTTTCTTTTTCTACTATGTTCAGAACTTCTTCTTCTGTTAAAGGCTCAAAATATAATTTATCAGAGATATTAAAATCAGTACTAACGGTTTCAGGATTATTATTTACTATTATAGTTTCAATTCCTAATTTTCTAAGAGCCATTACACTATGAACAGAGGCATAATCAAATTCTATACCTTGACCAATTCGAATTGGACCTGAGCCAATGACCATAATCTTACGATTATCACTCACTTCTACTTCATCATACATTTCGTAAGTAGAATAATAGTAAGGGGATATTGCTTCAAATTCTCCTGCACATGTGTCTACCATTTTATAGGAAGGTTTAATATTCCATATCTTCTTTAAGTCATAAATATCCTTTGATTTAACCTTTAATAAATCTGCAATTCCATTATCTGAAAATCCTTTTTTCTTTAGCAAATATAAATGTTCCTTTGTTAAATCCTCTATAGATAACTCTTTTAACTTTTCCTCTTGATCTACAATCCATTTTATTTTGTTCACAAAGAAAGGATCTATTCCTGTGATTTCACATACTTTACCTGGACGATAATCACGTCTAAGCATTTCAGCTAAGTAAAAAATTCTTTCATCATCGGGAATCATAACTCTTTTTCTTAACTCCTTTAAACTCTTATTCATGTAAGAAGGATTAATTAAAGAGAATTTTCCTAAATCTAAAGAACGAATTCCTTTTAAAAATGCTGCTTCAAAATTACTGCCTAAAGCCATAATTTCTCCGGTAGCCATCATTTTTGTACCTAAAGATCTTTTTGCTCCATAGAATTTGTCAAAGGGCCATTTAGGGAATTTAACAACCACATAATCCAAGGAAGGTTCAAAACAAGCATAAGTCTTTTGGGTAACTGCATTTTTGATTTCATCTAGTCCGTATCCCAGTGCAATTTTTGCTGCAACTTTTGCTATGGGGTATCCGGTCGCTTTAGAAGCTAGAGCTGAAGAGCGACTTACTCTGGGATTAATTTCTATTATTGCATACTCAAAGCTTAGAGGATTTAGTGCAAGTTGTACATTGCAACCTCCTTCTATTTTTATTTCATTAATAATATCTATAGAGGCCGTGCGGAGCATCTGATATTCTTTATCAGAAAGAGTTTGGCTGGGTGCTACTACAATACTATCTCCAGTATGGATTCCAACAGGGTCTATGTTTTCCATATTACACACTGTAATACAATTTCCTCTACTGTCCCTCATTACTTCATATTCTATTTCTTTCCAACCTTTAATCGACTTTTCGAGAAGAACTTGGGAAACGGGACTGAGGTATAACCCCTGTTCTAATATTACAATTAATTCCTCTTCATTTTCAGCAATACCGCCACCAGTACCACCTAAAGTATAAGCGGGTCTTACAACGACAGGATACCCTACTTTCTCTGCGAATTTTATTCCTAGTTCTAATTTTTCTATAATATCACTTTCAATAACTGGTTGATTTATTTTCTGCATGACTGCTCTAAATCGGTCTCTATCTTCTCCGTTTTTTATAGATTCTATAGAAGTTCCGATTACTCTAACCTCATACTTATCCAGAATACCCTTATCATAAAGTTCTACTGCTAAGTTTAGTCCTGTTTGACCTCCCATTCCACAAAGCAAGCTATCTGGCCTTTCTTTTGCGATTATCTTTTCTATAAACTCCACGGTTAGTGGCTCTATATATATTTTGTCCGCAATTTCTTTGTCCGTCATAATTGTAGCAGGATTACTATTTATGAGAACTACATTTATTCCTTCTTCTTTTAGTGATTGGCAAGCTTGTGTTCCAGAATAATCGAATTCTGCTGCTTGACCTATAATAATAGGACCTGAACCTATTACCAATACTTTTTTTATACTTTTATCTATAGGCATATGAGTCCTCCTTTATTTTTAAATAAGTGAAAAGTGTCAATTTAGTCGCATAACTCAAGAAATTTATTGAAAATATTATTAGCATCATTTGGACCGGGACTGGCTTCTGGATGGAATTGAACGCTAAAAATAGGTAATGTTTTATGCCTCATTCCTTCTATTGTTCCATCATTTACACTAATATGAGTTTTAATAGTATTTAGTGGTAAATCTTTTACTACATAACCGTGATTTTGTAGAGTTATGTATACTTTGTTTTCTTCTATATCCTTTACAGGGTGATTTGAACCCCTGTGACCAAACTTCAATTTTTCGGTGGTTCCGCCAAGACTTAATGCTAAGAGCTGGTGGCCCAGGCAAATACCGGAAAGAGGCTTAACTCCTATTAACTCTTTTATAGTATCAATTACTTTTTCTAAATCCTCTGGGTCCCCAGGTCCGTTAGATAAAAATATTAAATCCGGATTTTCTTTTAATATTTTATCAGCATTTGTATTAGCTGGAAATATAGTTATTTTACATCCTCTTTTTTTAAAGCACCGAAGTATATTTTCTTTTACACCAAAATCCATAATGGCTACATGTTTGCCAGTGCCCTCTATAACACGTATTTTTTTTGCAGTAACTGAGTTTACAGCATCTCGATTATTAAAGGTTTTAAATTTTTCTTTTATTTCTTCCTTAGTTAATTCTTTTAAAGCAATGATGCCCTTCATTGTACCGCTATTTCTAAGTGTTTTAGTTAAAGCTCTTGTATCAATTCCCTCAAGGCCTATAATATGATTTTGCTTTAAGTAACTTTGTAAATCCATCTCGCACCTGAAGTTGCTAGGGCTATCACATTTCTCTCTAACAATAAATCCACTCACTTTTGGTGCTTCTGATTCCATATCCTCTAGATTTATTCCGTAATTGCCTATAAGAGGGTAAGTCATAGTTACAATTTGGCCATAATACGATGGATCAGTTAACACTTCTTCATATCCTGTCATTCCGGTGTTAAATACTACTTCTCCGACGCTTTCTTCCAAGTATCCAAAAGGTATTCCTTCAAAAATAATTCCGTTTTCTAATATTAGTTTTGCTTGCATCTTGCTGCCTCCTTAGTAAAAATAAAATGATAAAGTTCAATTTAGTAAAATAATTCAAATTTATTAAACAACAAAATAATAATTTTGTATTTATACAATGATGTGTATATTTATACATAATACTTTATAAACAAAGATTTGTCAATATGAAATCTCACCTATAATTAAGAAGAGATTTATTCTGATGTTTTCCTGATTATCAGTGGGGTATATAGCACAAACGGTTAAATAGGTAAAAACTTAGTTTGTGATAAAAACAAAGGTAACTATAAAATAGATACAATACAACAACCAATAAAAATATATTTTTAGAATTTTATGTTGCATATTTATTCAATTTAATGTATAATTAATTAAAATGAAACAAAGGGGATGAATATATGATAAAGGTTGGAATTGTGGGAGCAACAGGATATGCAGGAGTAGAACTTTTACGATTACTACTCCAGCATCCTGAAGTTAAAGTAACAGAAATTGTATCACACTCATTTGAAGATAAAAATATCAGTGAAATATATGAGAATTTCAATGAAAATTGTGATTTAATATGTAGTAGTTTAACAGAATTTATTAAAACTGGTATTAAAAAATGTGATTTGGTTTTTGCTGCTTTACCACATGGATTAAGTGAAGATATAGCTTTTGAATGTGATAAACAGGGAATTGTTTTTATAGACATAGGAGCAGATTTTAGGCTGGAGGATGAAGAAGCCTACAAAAAATGGTATGGCCTAAGTTATAAACACAAAATATTACATAATAAAGCTCAATATGGATTACCTGAACTCTATAGAGAACAAATAAAGCAGTCGAAAATTATTGCGAATCCTGGCTGTTATCCAACCAGTATTATTTTAGCGCTGGTTCCTGCTTTAAGAAAAAAACTAATTAGTTTAAGTTCAATAATTATTGATGCAAAGTCGGGTCTTACTGGAGCTGGAAGAGAACTTTCCTCTGCTAGTCATTATATAGAGTGTAATGAAAGCATGAAAGCTTATAAAATCGGATGCCATAGACATACACCTGAAATAGAACAGGAACTATCAAAAGCTGCAAAAGCTGCAATATTAGTAAATTTTACGCCTCATTTACTTCCTATAAATAGGGGGATATTGTCCACTATATATTGCGATTTAGAGGTTCCGATTACTTTAGAAGAATTAATAGAGCTTTATAGAGATTTTTACGCTGAGGAGAAATTTGTAAGAGTACTGGATATAGGTAAGAGTGTAGAAATAAAAAATGTTAGAGGATCAAATTATTGTGACATAAGTCTTAATATAGATACTAGAACCAATAGACTTATTATTAATTCTACAATTGATAATATGGTTAAAGGTGCTGCAGGGCAAGCAATTCAAAATATGAACTTGATTTTTGGTTTCGCAGAAGATTTGGGATTATGTTATATCCCTATGGTATTTTAGAAAAAAATTGAATGGAGATGGGTTAAAATGAAAATTATTAATGGTGGAATAACTGCACCAATTGGATTTGTTGCAGCTGGTATACATTGTGGATTAAAAAAGAATATAAAAAAGAAAGACTTAGCGGTTATATATTCACAAAAAATATGTACTGCCGCTGGAGTCTATACTACAAATAAGGTTAAGGGAGCCCCGTTAATAGTAACAATGGAGCATTTAGAAAATTTAAAGGCCCAAGCAGTAATTGTTAATAGCGGGAATGCAAATACTTGTACTGGTTTAGTAGGATATGAAAATGCAAGAAAAATGGCTCGACTTACTGCTGACAGTTTAAATATTAAGGCAGAGGACGTAATTGTTGCATCCACAGGAGTTATAGGTGCTCACCTTAATATGGAATTCTTAGAAAAAGGTATACCTGAGGTTTGCATGAGCATTAGTAAGCAAGGGTATATTGATGCAAGAGAAGCAATTAAGACAACAGATACTGTTAAAAAGGATATAGGTATTGAGATTGATATAGCTGGTAAAAAAGTAACTATAGGCGCAATGGCTAAAGGATCTGGCATGATTCATCCTAATATGGCTACCATGTTAGCATTCATAACTACGGATTTAGATATTGATGAAACCCTGCTAGCAGAGGCACTAAAGGAGAGTGTAAGTAAAACTTACAATATGATAAGTGTTGATGGGGATACAAGTACAAATGATATGACGGTGATCCTTGCAAATGGAATGGCAGAGAATACAAAGATAATTGAAAAAGATATTAATTACAAAATATTTTTAGATGCACTCCAATTTTTAAATACAGAACTTGCTAAAAAAATTGCTAAAGATGGTGAAGGAGCTACGAAGCTTTTAGAAACAATTGTTATGGGAGCCGCAACTTACGAACAAGGCGCAAAGGTAGCAAAGGCTATTATCGCTTCAAGTCTTGTTAAAACTGCCATGTTTGGTGCAGATGCAAACTGGGGTAGAATTTTATGTGCAATAGGTTATTGTGGAGAAGATATAAATCCGGATATTGTTTCAATAAGCTTCGAAAGTGATAAAGGATATATTAAGGTATATGAAAATAGTCAACCATTAGATTTTTCAGAAGAAAAAGCCAAGGAAATACTTTTAGAAAATGAAATACAAATTATTGTAGAACTTAATAAGGGTAGTTTTGAAGCAGTTGCATGGGGCTGCGATTTGAGTTATGAATATGTAAGAATCAATGGAGATTATCGAAGCTAAAGAGCAGAGGGGTGTAATCAAAATGGTTATTAGAGACAAAGTTAAGGCAGACATATTAATTCAAGCTCTTCCATATATTCAGACACACTTTGGGAAAACTATTGTAGTTAAATATGGTGGGAATGCAATGATAAATGAAACCTTAAAGGAAATGGTAATAAATGATTTAATTCTTTTAAGTTGTATAGGTATAAAAGTAGTAGTAGTTCATGGTGGGGGACCACAGATAAACAAATATTTAGGTAAGTTCGGTAAGAAATGTGAGTTTGTTAATGGGCTGAGGGTAACGGATGATGAGACTATGGAAGTTGTCCAGATGGTACTTGATGGTAAAATTAACAAAGAAATTGTTGCACTTATTGATAAAAATGGTGGGAAAGCTGTTGGAATAAGCGGGGTTGATGCTGGACTTCTAAAAGCAAAAAAGAAAGTGTACAAAGGTGATGTAGACTTAGGTTTTGTAGGAGAAGTAACATCCGTAGATGAAATGGTACTTATTAATTGTTTGAAAGAGGGCTATATACCAGTGGTATCTACAGTGGCTCTTGGGGAGGATGATTATAAACCTTATAATATAAATGCGGATTATGCTGCTTCTAAAATAGCTGGAAAGTTAAAGGCTGAGAAGCTTATACTTCTTACAGATGTACCAGGAGTTTTAAGAGACTTCGAAGATGAAACAAGTCTAATATCTGAAATAGATATTAGAGATATCCCTGTACTAAAAAAAGAAGGAATTATAAAAGGCGGAATGATTCCTAAAATTGAATGTTGCAAGCAAGCTATAGAAGATGGTGTGAAAAGAACACATATTATTGATGGAAGAGTTCCTCATTCCATTCTACTTGAAATGTTTTTAGACAAAGGAATTGGAACAATGATAAATTAAATATTCTAAAAAATATATAGGAAAGGGTGATTAAAATGAATACTTCTTTAGAAATTGAAAAAGAACAAAAATATTTAATGCAAAATTATGGTAGATTTCCTGTTGTAATTGAGAGGGGCAATGGCTGTAAATTATATGATGTAGATGGCAAAGAATATATTGATATGACTGGAGGTATAGGGGTTAGTTGCCTTGGATATAACAATGAAGGGATAAAAAATGCACTTCATGAACAAATAGATAAGATAATTCACACATCAAATATTTTTTATAATCCGACTACTATAGAACTTGCAAAACAGCTAACACAACTTACAAAGATGTCTAAAGTTTTTTTTGCAAATTCTGGCGCAGAAGCAAATGAATGTGCAATAAAAATAGCTAGAAAGTATGGGTTTGATAACTATAATGGAAAGAAAAATAAAATTATTACATTAAAAGAATCTTTTCACGGTAGAACAATCACTACACTTACAGCTACTGGACAAGATAAATATCATAAATACTTTCATCCTTTTACAGAGGGTTTTAAATATGTAGAAATGAACAATATAGATGAAATGAAGGAAGCACTTGATGATACCGTGTGTGCTGTAATGTTAGAAGCTATTCAGGGTGAAGGAGGGATTCGCCCTATGAACAAAGAGTTTGCAAAACAAGTGGAAAAACTATGTATGCAAACAGACACCCTACTTATTTTTGATGAGGTCCAATCTGGTATTGGTAGAACTGGTAAATTCTTTGCTTATGAATCTTTAGATGTAAAACCTGACATTGTAACTATAGCAAAAGGCTTGGGCGCAGGAGTTCCTGTAGGGGCTGTTCTTTGTAATTCTAAAACGGGAAATGTGTTTAACAAAGGTGATCACGGGAGCACCTTTGGTGGTAGTCCGATGGCAGCAGCGGCGGCAATTGAAGTATTAAAAGTGATTTCAAAAGATTGTTTTTTAGAAGAGGTTGCGAAAAAAGGGGCGTATATAACTGAAAAGCTTAAAAATATGAACACTGATAAGATTAAAGAAGTCAGAGGGTCAGGACTTATGATTGGTGTAGAATTAAACTGCAAGGTAAAAGAAATACTCAATTTATGTATACAAAAAGGTGTTCTTTTTTTAAGCGCAGGGGATTATGTTGTAAGAATGCTACCTCCACTTATAATAACCTATGAGGAAATAGATATAGCGCTGCAAACTTTAGAAGAATCAATAAATTGTATTTAGTATCTTAACAAAAGGGTAGTCAGAGTTGAAGAAAACTCGGACTACCTTTTTAATAGAGAAAAAATAAAAAATACTACTAAGAAATAAATATTAATCCTCTCTTAATATATTGAGATCTTTACCTTGCATTATCTTATTCATAGTTCTCATAGAACACATTTTACCACACATAGTACAGCTATCCGCATTATCTGGCGTGGATTCTTTTCTATATCTTTTAGCTTTTTCTGGATCGATTGCAAGTTCAAACATTCTCTTCCAATTAAGATTTTGCCTTGCTGTGCTCATTTCATTATCCCAGTCGCGACTACCGGTCACGTTTTTAGCTATATCCCCAGCGTGAGCTGCAATCTTTGCAGCAATAATACCTTCACGTACATCGGAAACATTAGGAAGTCTTAAATGTTCTGCTGGCGTTACATAGCAAAGGAAATCAGCTCCATAGCTTGCAGCCAAGGCACCACCAATGGCACTGGTAATATGATCATAGCCTGGAGCAATATCTGTAACTATGGGTCCTAAAATATAAAAAGGTGCACCATGACATAATTTCTTTGCAAGAAGCACATTCGCATGAATTTCATTTATTGCCATGTGACCTGGACCCTCTATTATAACTTGTACATTTTTTTTCCAAGCTCTTGTGGTTAATTCACCAAGCACCATTAATTCATGAATTTGACAAGCGTCAGTAGCATCATTAATAGAGCCAGGTCTACAGGCATCTCCAAGGCTTATAGTTAAATCATATTTCTGACATATATCTAATATTTCATCGAAATGTTCATAAAAAGGATTTTCCTTTTGGTTTAATTCCATCCAAGCGTATAAAAGAGAACCTCCTCTTGATACTATATGAGTTAATCTCTCATTTCTTTTAAACACATTTGAAGTAGCAATGTTTAAACCAGCATGAATTGTTACAAAGTCAACTCCATCTTTCGCATGTTTTTCTACTACATCTATAAATTCCTTAGCTGTAATGTCCTGTAATTCTTTATCGTAAAAACCTAAGGCATCATAGATTGGAACAGTACCTATCATAGCAGTGGAGTCAGATATAAGCCTTTTTCTGAATTCCTCAGTTTTACCAAAGGAACTTAAATCCATTACAGCTTCAGCTTTCATATCTATGGATAATTGTACTTTTTTCATTTCCTCATCAATATCACAGCAATCCTTAGAAATACCTAGATTTACATTGATTTTTGTTTTTAATCCTTCTCCAACTCCTTCAGGGCTTAGTACTTTATGATTTTTATTAGCAGGTATTGCTACTACACCTCTTGAAATTTTTTCTCTTAGAACTTCTGCAGGCATATTTTCCTTTTGTGCTACTATTTCCATCTCTTTTGTTATAATACCTTTTTTTGCAGCATCCATTTGAGTTGTATACATCATTTTAAAATCCCCTTTTATTTATATTATTTTCAAATAAAAAAAATGCAAGCCCATAGAGAGCTTGCAACAAAAAAACCGTTGTAAAAAAACTCCCTACGTTGGAATTACCCAAATCAGGTTATGAGGGTCAGAGATAACGTCTCTTTCTCAGCTCATAATACGAGCTCCCCTTGTTTAATTTATTTAATTATTATTTCGACCTTAGTATAGTTGTAAAATTCTTTTATGTAAAGCTTTTTTAATTAATTATTTCACTTGAAGTGCATGGGTACATTTTTATTCGATATAAATATATGTTAAGATTTGTCCTATAAATAATGTTTAGGGAGGTTTTTTATGGAAAGATATGAACTTAATAATAATTTGGCTCAAATGTTAAAAGGCGGAGTAATTATGGACGTGGTGAATGTTGAACAGGCAATAATTGCGGAAAGGGCCGGAGCTTGCGCGGTAATGGCCAAAGGTAGGTTAGGTTTATTTTCATAAGATCGATTATTAAGGAAATTAGTTGTTGACTTCCATAAAAAAAAATGGTATTATCTTATAAAGTCACAGTAGTAAAGTGTTAACGTGGTAAAGTAAGTGTCTAAGGAGTGAAATTATGAATAATTGGAAAACCCATATACCAGAAGGATCAAGAGATATCATTTTTGAGGATTGTAGTAATAAAATAGAGATTGTAAATAAACTTAGGAAATTATATATAAATAGTGGTTATTTAGAAGTACTATCCCCTACATTAGAATTTTATGATGTTTTTCAAGGAGATACCACATCTATTGAACAGGAAAAAATGTATAAGCTTTTTGATAATGTAGGAAGAATATTGGTGTTAAGACCAGATATGACAACGCCAATAGCAAGAATTGCGGCAACAAAGCTTAAAGATTCATTATATCCACTGCGAATATGTTACAGCGGAAATATATTTAGGGTGAATGAAAATTGGGATGGAAAAATAAGCGAAGTCACCCAATCAGGAATAGAAATATTAGGAAGTGAAAGCCAAAAGTCAGACGCAGAAGTAATTATAACAGCCATTCAGGCCCTTCTTGCTATAGGTGTAAAAAAATTCGAACTTGAAATTGGGCAAGCTGAGTTTTTTAAAGGTTTAATCGAGGATATAGAACTAGATAGTGATGAAATGGAAAGGTTAAGAGAACTAGTTGAAAGTAAGAATTTTGGAGCGCTACGAGAGTTTATAGAAGAAAAAGAATCAAGACTTGGCACGGATAACTTAGAAGCTCTAAAAAAATTACCAGAGCTATTCGGAGGCATTGAAATCCTCGCGAAGGCCAGAGGTTTAACAAAAAATAAAAGAGCTGTGGCAGCAATAGATACTATAGAGAAAATTTATGAAAGAATAGAAAGTGTAGGCCTGGGTGAATATATTTCAATTGATTTAGGAATGGTACAGCAGATTAATTATTATACAGGTATTATTTTTAGAGGATATAGTAGTAAAGTTGGAACTACTATCATTAGTGGAGGAAGATATGACAACTTAACCTCAAAGTTTGGTGTGTCGATGCCAGCAGTTGGGTTTGCCATAGATGTGGACAACATCCTATCTGTTCTTGAAAAACAGGGGAATAATAATGAGGGATTAAAGCAGAATTTTCTTATTCATTATGTTAATTCACAAGTAGGAAGTGCTTGCACTCTTGCATCACTGATTAGATCAAAAGGATTTGTTGCAGAGCTTGGCCTATTTGAAGAAAAAGAAAAGGCTTTAAATTATGGGCAGCAAAAGAATATAGATAAAATGATATGTATGTATGAAAATGAAAAAGTCCAAATAATAGATATTAAAAGCAAGAAAAGCGTAAGCGAGGATTTAGAGAAATTTATTGTGAGTTTGGAGGAATAAAGATGAAAGCAATTCGTATAGCATTAACAAAAGGAAGACTGGAAAAGTACGCTATTAAAATGTTTGAAGATATTGGAGTAGATTGTACGGAATTACGAAACAAGGGAAGAAAATTAATCCTAAAGGATGAGAAAAATAATATAGAATTTGTGCTAGTGAAATCTACAGATGTTTTGACCTACGTAGAACACGGGGCTGCCGATATAGGAATTGTTGGCAAAGATACTTTAATGGAGCAAAATAAAGATTATTATGAAGTTGTAGATTTAAAAGTTGGGAAATGTATGTTCGCCGTGGCGGCTCTACCAAGTTTTACAAGCTATGATGGGTACAATCGCAAAAAGATTGCTACTAAATATCCTACTGTGGCAAAAGAATATTTCAAGAAAAATAATGAAGATGTAGAAATTATAAAACTTGATGGATCGGTAGAACTTGCTCCTATATTAAAATTATCAGATGCAATTGTAGATTTGGTTGAAACTGGAGATACACTAAAGGAAAATGGACTTATTATAATAGAAAAAATCTGTGATATTAGTGCAAGAATGATTGTAAATAGAGCAAGTATGAAAATGAAAAAAGAAAAAATAAGTAAATTAATATTGAAGGTTCAAGAATATGTAGATAAAAATGAGGTGTCAGTATTATGATAAAAATTATAAGAGCAAATAGCAGCGTGGGAAAAGAACACATGGAAACCATAAAAAAACGAACTGAAGATGTACAAAAGGATGTAAATATTATAGTGGATAAAATTATAGAGGATGTAAAAAGTAGAGGCGATGATGCCATAATAGAATACACACAAAAATTTGATAGTAAATTCATTAAAGCGGAAAACCTCATTGTTTCAACGGAAGAAATTAAAAATGCTTATAAAATGGTAGATAAAGATTTTATAGATGCAATTAACCTGGCAAAGAAAAATGTGACACTGTTCCATGAAAAACAAATAAGAAACCCCTTTATGATGACAAAAGAAAAAGGAGTTATTTTAGGACAAACAGTGAGAGGCGTAGAAAGTGCAGGTATATATGTACCAGGTGGTACAGCGGTATATCCGTCCTCGGTTATTATGAATGCAATTCCAGCAAAGGTGGCAGGGGTTGAAAATCTAGTAATGGTGACACCGCCACTATCAGATGGAAGTATTAACCCACATATTTTAGTAGCAGCAGACATAGCAGGGGTAGACAAGATTTATAAAGTAGGTGGTGCACAAGCAATAGCTGGTCTTGCTTTTGGAACAGAAATTATTTCTAAGGTAGATAAAATAGTAGGGCCAGGAAACATATATGTAGCTATGGCCAAAAGAAGCGTATTTGGATATGTAGATATAGATATGATAGCAGGCCCTAGTGAAATACTAATTATTGCAGATGATACTGCAAATGAAAAATTTATTGCTGCAGATTTAATGTCTCAAGCAGAACATGATGTACTTGCATCAGCAATGCTAATAACAACATCTAAAGATCTTGCAGACAAGGTAGTAAGTGAACTTGAAATACAGATACAAACTATGAGTCGAAAAAACATTATTAAAGAGTCTCTATCAAAATATGGAATAATATTAATTGTTGATAATATAAATGAGGCTATAGTACTAGCTAATAAAATTGCACCAGAACATCTTGAAGTTTTAGTTGAAAGTCCTTTTGATTTATTAGGGAATATAAAAAATGCAGGTTCTATATTTTTAGGTGAGTATTCCCCAGAACCACTAGGAGATTATGTTGCAGGACCCAATCATGTTCTTCCAACTGGAGGCACTGCAAGATTCTTTTCTCCATTATCTGTAGATGATTTCATAAAAAAATCAAGTTATATATACTATACAAAGGAAGCTTTAGGTGAGGTCAAGGATAAGGTAATAAAACTTACAGAGGTTGAAGGGCTAACAGCTCATGGAAATTCTATAAAAGTGAGGTTTGAAAAATGATACAGGATTTATTTAGAAGTGATTTAAATGATTTTAAAGCTTATGAACCAGGTAAAACTAATTATAAAGTAAGGTTAGATGCCAATGAAAATTTCAGTAACTTTTCTCCAGATATAAGGGCTAAGATAGGGGGGGCAATAGAGGAATCTATTTTTAATAGATACCCTGATCCAGCTGCCTTGGAGGTATGTGATCACTATGCACAGTATGCAAATGTAAATGGTATAAATGTAATGGCAGGGAATGGCTCAGATGAATGCATACAAATCATTACAAATACTTTCTTAAATACTGGTGATAAGGTAGCAATGCCAAGTCCGGATTTTTCAATGTATGCACTATATACTAAAGTTGCAGGTGGAATACCAATTGAGTTTCCGCTGGACGATGAGTTGAAATTGGATGTAGAGGGTTTTATTTCTATGGCTAATGAAGAAAAGGTTAAAATTTTATTTTTATCCAATCCTAATAATCCTACTGGAGGAGTTATTTCAAGAGAGAATATTATTAAAATAATTGAGGAATGTAAATGTATTGTAGTTATTGATGAAGCTTATTATGAATTTTACGGAAAAAGTGTGACGGATTTAACTTCTGAGTATGAAAATTTAATTGTACTTAGAACTTGTTCTAAATTTGGACTTGCAGCAGTTAGGATAGGATTTTTAATTACTGGTAGGGTTCTAATGGAAGAAGTTAAAAAAGTGAAACCTCCTTATAATGTGAATGCAATTTCTCAGAGTATTACTTCTGTTATTTTAAAAGATTCGGATATAATATATAAAAATATAGAACGTATACTTATAGAGAAAAAATATTTATTACAAGGATTAAATAATATTCTTGGAATAAAAATATACAAATCGGAAGCTAATTTTATATTGATCCAGGTTGAAGATGCACAAAAAATTAAAGAAAAACTTTTAGATCTCAGTATAAATGTGAGAAGTTATGGGTCTGGTAGATTGGAAAATTGTTTAAGAATAACAGTTGGTAGCAGAGAAGAAAACCGAAAATTATTAGACAATATTTCCCAGGAAAAGTAATGAATATATATGGTTAAATATATTTATATTTTGTAAATTAAGGGAGTGAGATACGTGATTATAAGAGAATCGAAAATTTTGAGAGAAAGTAAAGAAACAAAAATAGATTTAAGTCTAAATTTAGATGGATCTGGAAAATATGAAGGAGATACAGGTATAGGTTTTTTTGATCATATGTTATGTCTTTTTGCAAAACAAGGACTTTTGGATTTATATGTAAAGGTACAAGGGGATATAAATGTAGATTCTCATCATACGATTGAAGATGTAGGAATAGTACTAGGAAATGCTATTAAAGAAGCTATGAAGGGGAAAGAGGGTATTAAGAGATATGGAACTAGTTTTGTACCCATGGATGAAACACTTGCTACAGTTTCCTTAGATCTTAGTGGTAGAGCGTTCCTTGTATTTGAAGGAAACTTTACTGTAGATAGACTTGGAAGCTTTGATACAGAAATGGTAGAAGAATTTTTCAGAGCTGTTGCAGCTAATGCAGGAATTACGCTTCATGCAAGAGTTATTTATGGGAAAAATAATCATCATATGGTGGAGGCGCTGTTCAAAGCTTTTGGAAAAGCTTTAAGTGAAGCTCTTACCTATGATGCTCGGATAAAAGGAGCATTATCTACAAAAGGATTTTTATAAGGAGGGGAATATTATGATAGCTATAGTGGATTATGGTGTGGGAAATTTAAAAAGTGTTCAAAATGCGCTCAAAACGCTTAATATTCCTTCTATAATATCTTCAGATAATGAAGAAATAGCAAATAGTAGAAGCATTATTGTTCCAGGTGTGGGTGCTTTTCCAGATGCAATGAAAAATATGAAGGCTAGAGGTCTTGATAAGGTAATAATATCCGCAGCAAAGCAGGGCAAGCCGATACTTGGTATATGTCTTGGCATGCAGCTCTTTTTCGAGAAAAGTTACGAACTTGAAATATGCCAGGGGTTTGGTTTTTTTAAGGGGAATATTGTGAAGTTAGAAGGTTCTATAAAAATTCCACATATGGGATGGAATAGTCTATCTTTTGAAAAAAATACTCCATTACTAAACGGTGTAGTGGAAAATAATTATGTATATTTTGTTCATTCTTATTATGCGAAGGTCCATGAGGAAGGTATAGTAAATGCATATAGTACCTATGAAAAGAAAATACCTGCAATTGTAAGCAAGGGTAATATATTTGGTATGCAGTTCCATCCAGAGAAAAGCGGGGAAGCTGGGATGAAACTGCTCGAAAACTTTGGGAGGCTAGTATAATGAAGATATTTCCAGCTATAGACTTAAAAAACGGGAAATGTGTTAGACTATATCAGGGTGAATTTAATTCTGCTAAGGTTGTAGCAGAAGACCCTTTGCAAACAGCACTGAAATTTGCAAGCCAGGGCGCGGAATATCTACATATGGTAGATTTGGATGGAGCATTAACTGGAACTATTGAAAATCTAAATAGTATAAACAAAATTATAAGGGACGCAAAGATTCCTATTCAGCTAGGTGGAGGAATAAGGAGTTTGGATACCATTGATATGCTAATTGAAAAAGGGCTTAGTAGAGTAATACTTGGTACTGCAGCTTTGAATAATCCATCTCTTGTAAAAGAGGCTCTTAAAAAATATGGAGATAAAATTGCAGTTGGTATCGACGCAAGGGATGGATATGTAGCGGTGGAAGGTTGGAAGACCAGTAGCAAAATAGAATATATAGATTTTGCAAAACAAATGGAATCTCTAGGAGTAAAAACTATTATATTTACAGATATAAGTAGGGATGGAACTTTGACGGGACCTAATTTTTTCGCCACAGCTAAAATGAATGATATGGTGTCATGTAATATTATTGCCTCAGGTGGTATGAAATGTATTGAGGATATAAAAAGACTTGTGAAGATGAATATGTATGGAGCCATTATTGGGAAAGCACTTTATAGTGGAAATATGTCACTAGAAGATGCAATCTATGAGGGGAGTCGATAAAGATGCTTACTAAAAGAATCATTCCTTGTCTGGATGTAACTATGGGCAGGGTAATGAAAGGAATCAACTTTATAAATTTAACAGATGTAGGTGACCCTGTAGAAATTGCTGAGTTTTATAACAGTGAAGGTGCAGATGAAATAGTTTTTTTAGATATAACAGCTACTCATGAAGGAAGAAAAACCATGCTTGATGTGGTGAAAAGGACTGCTGAAAAAGTATTTATCCCTCTCACGGTAGGTGGAGGAATTAAAACTATAGAAGATTTTAAAGAAACCCTTCGGGCTGGAGCAGATAAAATATCTGTAAACTCAGCAGCAATTAGAAATCCTCAGCTTATATCAGAGGCGGCAGCAAAATTTGGAAGCCAATGCGTAGTAGTTGCTATAGATGGTAAGAAGAATAAGGATGGACTCGGATGGAATGTTGTTATAAATGGTGGAAGAATAGATACAGGTTTAGATGCTGTAGAATGGGCTAAAACTGTAGAAAAACTAGGGGCAGGGGAAATACTCTTAACTAGTATGGATTACGATGGAACAAAAAAAGGATATGATATAGAATTCCTAAATGCAATTACGGGAAGTATAAATATTCCTGTGATTGCGTCAGGTGGTTGTGGTAAACTTGAGGACTTTTATGAGGTTTTTGCGAAAAGTGGAGCAGATGCGGCTCTAGCAGCTTCACTATTTCATTACAAAGAATTATCTATAAGAGAAGTAAAACAGTATCTTAAAAATAGTGGTGTAGAGATTAGAATTTAATAAAAAACGAATGAAATGTGGTGGGTTTGTGGATATAAATGAGATTCAATTTAACAATGGATTATTACCTGCAATAGTGCAGGATTATAAAAGTGGAAAGGTTTTAATGCTTGCGTATATGAACGAAGAATCGCTTAAAAGGACTATGGCTACGGGAACAACTTGGTTTTGGAGCAGATCTAGAAATAGGTTCTGGAACAAAGGTGAATCCTCAGGACATTTTCAATTTGTTAAGAGTATAAGTATTGATTGTGATGCAGATACAATTCTTATTAAGGCAGAACAAAAGGGTGTAGCTTGCCATACAGGAAATGAAAGTTGTTTTTACAGAGAAATTTGGAATGGTAAAACAGGAAAATAAATTAGAAAAGGGGTTAATAAAATGAGTGAAAATAATGTAGTAAAGGAACTTTATAAAATTATTGAAGAAAGAAAAGAAAATCCTATACAAGGATCTTACACAAGTTATCTTTTTGAAGAGGGCTTGGATAAAATCTTAAAAAAAATAGGCGAGGAAAGTGCAGAAGTTATAATTAGTTCTAAGAACGATGATCAGAAAGAAATTGTTTTAGAAATATCTGATTTATTCTACCACACCTTAGTACTTATGGCACTAAAGGGCGTTAAAGTAGAAGATATTGTGGAAGAGCTTGAAACAAGGAGAAAAAAGATAGGTAATAAAAAACAAAGCAGAGAAGATATTGCAGGAATACACTAAGGTAAAAATTAGACTGACATATAAATGTCAGTCTTTTATTATTATAAAAACAAAGGAAGAATAAATATTGGGTTGACAAATTATAAAAAATGGTGTATTTTAATAGTATATTTAGCACTCATACACATAGAGTGCTAACAAAAATAAATATAAAGTTATAAGCACGAAAGGGGAAATTTTAATTGGAAAAGAAACAGTTTAAAACAGAATCAAAGAGGCTTCTGGATATGATGGTAAATTCAATATATACTCATAGAGATATTTTTTTAAGAGAACTTGTCTCTAATGCTAGTGATGCTATTGATAAAATTTATTATAAAACATTAACAGATGAAACATTAACTTTTGATAAGGATAACTACTTTATTACAATAGCTAATGATAAAGAAACTAGAACGTTAACAATATCTGATACAGGTATTGGTATGACTAAAGATGAGCTTAGTGATAACCTTGGAGTTATAGCTAAAAGTGGATCTTTAGCATTTAAAAAAGAAAATGATATAAAAGATGGATATGACATAATTGGCCAGTTTGGAGTTGGATTTTATTCTGCGTTTATGGTAGCAGATAATATCACAGTTATAAGTAGAGTGTTTGGTAGTGACGAGGCTTATAAGTGGGAATCTGATGGTGCAGAGGGTTATACTATAGAACCTTGTGAAAAAAGTTCAATTGGTACAGATATTATACTTAAAATAAAAGAAAACATAGAAGATGAAGACTTTGATAAGTACCTTGATGAAAACGGACTAACAACTATAATAAAAAAATACTCTGATTTTATTAGATACCCAATTAAAATGGATGTAAGTGAATCAAAATTAAAAGAGGGTAGTGAAACAGAGTACGAGGATTATAGTACTGAAAAAACTGTAAATAGCATGGTTCCTATATGGAAAAAAAATAAAAGTGAATTAACTAAGGAAGATTATGATAACTTTTATGCTGAAAAGCACTATGGATATGATAAACCAGCAAAACATATTCACATTAGTGTGGATGGAGCTTTAAGTTATAATGCAATATTATTTATTCCGGGAAAAATGCCTTATGATTTTTATACAAAAGAATATGAAAAAGGCTTAGAGCTATATTCGAGTAGCGTTTTAATAATGAATAAGTGTGCAGATTTATTGCCTGACTATTTTAGTTTTGTAAAAGGGATAGTGGATTCAGAAGATTTATCACTTAACATATCTAGAGAAGTATTGCAACATGATAGACAGCTTAAACTAATAGCTAAAAACATAAAAACTAAAATTAAGAATGAATTAGAAAGTTTACTTAAAAATGAAAGAGAAGTGTATGACGATTTCTATAAATCTTTCGGTAGACAATTAAAATTCGGAATTTATAGTGATTACGGCAGCAATAAAGAAGTCCTTCAAGACCTACTTATGTTTTATTCATCAAAAGAGAAAAAAATGGTAACTTTAGATGAATATGTTTCTAGAATGCCAGAAAGCCAAAAATATATTTATTATGCCGCTGGAGAATCTAACGAGAGAATTGAAAAATTACCACAAATTGAAATGGTATCAGATAGTGGATTTGAAATTCTATACTTTACAGATGATGTAGATGAATTTGCTATAAGAATGTTAATGGCATATAAAGAGAAAGAGTTTAAATCTGTATCAAGCGGTGACTTAGGTATAGAAGAAGAGAAAAAAGACGACACTGAAATCAAAGATGAAAAAGAAAGTAAAGAATTATTTGAGCATATGAATAAGGTTTTATCAGGTAAGGTTAAGGATGTTAGAGCATCCAAAAGACTTAAAAACTACCCTGTATGTCTTTCAAATGAGGGTGACCTTACAATAGAAATGGAAAAAATATTAAATTCTATGCCTAACAATGAGAATGTAAAAGCTGACAAGGTTTTAGAAATTAATATAAATCATGAAATGTTTACAGCACTAAAAGATTCGTTTGAAAAAGATAAGGTTAAGTTTGATTTATATACTAATATATTATATAGTCAGGCATTACTTATCGAAGGGTTACCTGTTGCTGACCCAGTAGAGTTTACAAACAATGTATGTAAGATAATGATTTAAGTAAAATACATTTTAATTAAAATTAAATTATTTTTATGAGCTGTGAATGGATTCATTTACAGCTCATTTTCGTTATGATTATTTAATATTAATTATCATAAATTTAAGATATGAGTAAATCTGTGAAGAGGAATCACTTATACACTTAAAGAAGCAGTATCTATAATTAAAACTTAGTGATATTGTGAAATGATATGATTTAACGAGGGAGAGATTAATAAATGTTTGAGATGATAGATAAATATAAAACAGGTATTGTACATATTGATGCAGAGCATGCAAAGCTTTTTGAAATAGGTGAAAGAGCTTATCAATTACTTAAAAATTCATATAATATTGATAAATATGATAAAATAGTAGATGTAATTGAAGAATTAAAAGAGTATACAAGTTATCATTTTAAGGATGAAGAAGATTATATGGAGAGTATAAATTACAAAAGATTATTTACTCAAAAAATGGACCATATATATTTTATTAAAAGACTAGATGAAGTAAACTTGAATAAAGTTGATGAAAACCAAGATGAGGCTATAATGGGAATATTAACTTTTTTAAATGATTGGTTGATTAATCATATATTAAAAAAAGACCTACTTATACCAGTAAAATAACAAATGAATTAAAATGGGGGGCTTTTGGTGGAATTACGGAAAATAATTGTTCTTTTATTTGTTTTAGTACTCCTTTTTTATACGATAAGATTATCAATTTTCACAAAACGAAGTCAGAAATCTAAAACATATACATTTGCTGTATTAATTGGAGGAATTAGCTTAATTGCTATTGGCACTTTTTTAGATATGATTGTCTATATGATGAGTTATGAAATTATATATATATTAATAAAAATCTGCTTTACTCTAGGCGCAGGTATCTATATATTAGGTGTGATATTATGGAGTAATTACACCCAAGAAATAATTAAGCAGTTAGAGGGATTTTTATTGACTGACTTTATGACGGGTGTATTAAATAGAAATGGAATAGAAAAGATTTACAACATGCATATTAAAGCAAAGAATTCTTTTTATGTTATTGTTTGTGACCTTGATGGAACAAAGATAATTAATGATGGCCTGGGTCATTTAGTTGGAGACGATTATATTACTAGTACTACTAAAATAATGACAGATATAATAGGGTTAAAAGGTCACATTGCTAGAATTGGTGGAGATGAATTTATAATTATTATAGAATATATAGATGTTTTAAAGTTACAACAAATCATTTCAAAAATAAAACAAGCTGTCTATGAAATTTTACCTGAAAAAAATAGTGGAGTAAGTTCTGGTTACTCATCATTTCCTGATGATGGAGTTACATTTGAAGAATTAATAAAAGTAGCAGATAAAAAAATGTATGATGATAAAAAAAGTAAAAAAATATGAATTTTACAAAAGGAGGATGTAAATGATTAAACTTATTGCTACTGACATGGATGGTACGCTATTAAATGATAATGGCAAAATAAATGAAAAAACATTTGATTTGATACATGATTTTAATGAGAAAGATATAAAATTTGCGGCGGCTAGTGGTAGATTTTACTCTCAACTTAACAAAAACTTCGAAAAGGTAAATACGGATATGATATTCATTGCTCATAATGGGGCTCTTGTTAAGTATAACAACAATCGTGAGACACTGTATTCAAACAGTATTGATAAAAAACAAATAGATGAGGTAATAAACTTAAATCCAAAGCTAGGAGAAGAATTATTTTTAGCCGCAGAAAATGATGCATATGCAATAAATCCATCAGAGGATATGCGCAGGCAATTTACATTTTCTCAGGTTCCAGTAGTAATGGTAAAATCTTTAAATGAAATAAAAAAACCCATATATAAGATTACTTATTTCATGGCTGATGGCATAAATCCAGCTATTGTTGAATATTTGAATAAAAATTTAAATGATGAACTTGAATTTGTTGTATCTGGAGACAAGTGGATAGATATAATGAATAAAGGCATAAGCAAGGGAAATGCTATAAAAATACTTCAAGAAAAATTCAATATAAATCAAAATGAAACCATGGTCTTTGGGGATTATTATAATGATTTGACTATGTTTAAAGCAGCTCACCATAGTTACGCAATGATGAATGCTCCAGAAGATGTGAAAACTCATGCTAATTTTGTTGCTGAAAGCAATAATGATGATGGAGTCTATAATATAATAGCTGCGTTATAAAGATAGGATTTACAAGAAAATATTAATAAATTTGCACAGTTAATAAACAATGTTTAAGTTAAGGCTTGGTGGAATTAGATGAAGAAAATATTTAAAAAATATAGCCTTTCTAAATTAAATAGGAGAGGCTATATTTTTTAAACTGTGTCTATTGGTAATTAATTTTCATTAGGAAAATATGCAATTGACCAATTTTGTATCATTTCTAATGCTGGGAAAAGGTCTTTTCCTATTTCGGTTAGTAGAAACTCCACTTTAGGTGGAACTTCAGCATAGACTATTTTTCTAATTAAACCATCTCGTTCTAATTCTCGTAATTTTTCATTAAGAACTTTTTGGCTAACACCACAGGTTATTCTCTGAAGTTCTAGAAATCTCTTTGGGCCATCATTTAGATGACATAAGATAACTGCTTTCCATTTGCCGCGAATTAATTCCATACCGAGATCTATATTACACACATATTTTTTACCATTATAGCTAATCATTTGTACACCCACCTATTAAAAAAATATAAATTAAACATCTTACTATGTTTAATTATATACTACTCAAGTTATAGAATCAATTGTCTTAGAAAACAATCTGTTCTAGAACATAGTAAATTCAACAATTCATACCTTTTGGTAGGTTATCTTACATAAAAGTGCGTACTTGTTCTATACTTTTTTAAGGCGTATACTTCAAGTAGAAATGTTGAACTTAACAAGTATAAAGGAGTTGAATTTAAATGATTACTATAGTTGCAAAAAACACAATAAAGCAATCAAAAATTGTAGAGTTTAAGAAATTAGCTGGAAAACTTATAAATGAAAGCAGAAAAGAAATAGGATGCTTATCTTATAACTTATATGAGGATTCTAATAATTGTAATATATTAACCTTCATAGAAGAATGGAAAAGTGAAGAGGCCATTAAACTTCATAATAACTCGGAACATTTTACCAGTATTGTTCCTCAATTTGTTGAACTTAAAGAAAGCCAGTCACAGATTAATCTATATAAAAAGATATAACAAACTACATGTAATTTTGTACATAGATATGATTGCTCTAAATAAATTAAAAGGTAGGTAAGAAAATGAAAGTTGTAGCTTTTAACGGAAGTCCAAATAAAGAAGGAAACACTTATCAGGCGATAAAACTAGTTGCAAATGAGCTTGAAAAAGAGGGAATAGAAACGGAAATTATTCACGTAGGGAATAAGTCTATTAGAGGATGTATTGCCTGTAACCAGTGTGTAAAAAACCAAAATGAACAATGTGTGCTCCCAGGTGATGAGGTTAATGGATGGATACAAAAAATGAAAGAGGCAGATGGAATTATTTTAGGATCACCTGTGCATTTCTCAGCAATGGGAGGGACTATGAAATCATTTTTAGATAGGGCATTTTATGTTGTAGGTGTTAATGGTGGAATCTTAAGACATAAGGTTGGTACATCTGTTGTCGCTGTTAGACGTGCTGGTGGAATTCCAACATTTAATCAGCTAAACAATTATATTAATTATGCTGAAATGTTAATGCCAACTTCTAATTACTGGAGTGTTATTAATGGTACAACACCAGGAGAGGCGCTTCTAGATAAAGAGGGCGTACAAATAATGAGAGTGCTAGGAAATAATATGGTATGGCTTATGAAACTAGTAGAAAACGGAAAAGGAAAGGTAGAAGAACCAGAAAACGAAAGCAAAATAATGATGAATTTTATTCGTTAATATATTAAATACAAGTATAGAATAAAAACTAGTCTTCTAGGATAATATAATCCTAGAAAGGGGAGTTTTTAATGCCTAATAAAGCTACAAAGATGAATATACAGCATGATTTAAATAAGAGACATAATAAGCCTGGAATTGTTGATGCTGAAAATGAGCCCGTTAATAATAAACCAATAAAAGAAGCTAAAAAAACATTCCGGTAAAAAAAGAGCCTTAGGCTCTTTTTTTTATTGTTAAATCATTTATTAGAATTGATATTAGATGATCTATCTCCTCTAAAACCATAATTAGTTGAAACTGTTCTTCCTATACTAGTAATTTTTCCAGTTATACAACCACGACAATGAGCGGGAGTATCTCCAGTACATATTTTACCAGGATATAGAGCATATTGTTTCCTATATTCACCTTCGGTAACATTTGGCATAACTACATTGGCACCACTTTGAAGGGCCATGAGCCTTCCGTTTTTATTTAAGGACTCCATAGCCGTTGTAGCAGGTATGTTAATGTCAGGTAACAGTAAACGTGTTATGGCCATAACTTTAAGGGCCATTGTCAACTCCTTACCATTTGCATTAGCAAGTGGGGTGTCCTCATTTGGAATAAAAGGTCCTATGCCTAACATGTCAGCATTTATTTCTTTAAAAAATAAGATGTCATCCGCATAGGATTCAATAGTTTGGGTGGGAAGACCAACCATAACACCTGTCCCAACTTCAAAACCTAATTCCTTCAAATTCTTTAAGCAATTTAATCTGTTATCGTGGCTCATACCTGGATCTAGCTTCTCATAAAGGGTTTTATCCGTTGTTTCAATTCGGAGAAGATATCTATCAGCGCCAGCTTCTCTATAAGCTTTATATTCTTCATAAGTTTTTTCGCCTATGCTTAAAGTTAGAGCTAAATCTAAAGCTTTAATTCCCTTTATTATTCTAATAACTTTATCAGTGGTGTAATAATCATCTTCTCCGCCTTGAAGTACTATGGTTTTATATCCAAAGGACTTAGCTTTAGTTGCAAAGTCTAAAATTTGTTCTTCTGTAAGTCTGTATCTAATTATATTTTTATTTTCATATCTGAGTCCGCAGTAAAGACAATTTCTTTTACATATGTTGGTGAATTCGATAAGACCTCTAAGATGAACATCATCACCTAAATATTTTTTTCTAACTTCATTAGCTGCATTAAATATTTCTTGGTTTACATTATTGGTACTTAAAAGCAAAACGATTTCATCTTTGCTTAGTATATGATCTGTTTTAGCCTTGTTTATAATTTCTAGTAATTCCATCTTAAGGATCCCCTCCAGTATTTACTCTTTAGTGCTAAGACTATCATAATATTTAAAAAAATATATGTAAAGATAAAACACAAAATAAATTAATGCACTAGTAAATTATCTGTCCGCAATTAAAGTGGGGTGCTAGTTTTATTTCTAAAATGTGTTGTATATGTTTCATGCAATGTTTCATGATTAATTTTTGTTGGATCAAACTTTAATAATTTGAAAGTAACTTGGACACAAAAGCCTATTATAAATGCAGATATAATTGTTCCAATACCAATCATACCGCCAAGTTTCCATCCTATAAACACCGCTATAAGTTCAATCGAACCACGACATATTCCTACTGACAGACCTGTTTTTCGAATAAGTGCCACCATTAAACTGTCTCTAGGACCTGCACCAAAGGAAGAACCAATGTAAAAGTATGTAGCTAAAGCAATTATAAACAATCCTATAATCATCATTACGATTCCTAAAGAGAGGTTGCTGGCCAGCGGTATTATATTTAATGCAAGAATCATATCCAAAAATACCCCAATAAGAATCATATTTAAAATGGTGCCAAGTCCCAATTTTTCGCCAAGCAATACTGATATTACGCCAATAACTACTCCAGTTACAATTGAAGCGGTTCCGATACTCATACCTACCATTTTTGAAAACCCAACATGGAAAACATCCCACGGAGCGTAGCCTATATTGGCATTCATTGTAACAACAATTCCAAGTGCATATAAGAAAAGTCCACATATTAATCGCAGCATACGGATACAAAATTGTTTCATAAATAAAATCCCCCCTTATTAATAATAAATCTATTATAACAGTTATTATAAATTTAATTATTAATCCTGCCTAAATAAATAGTTAGGTATAATAAAACAGTACTGAGGATTAATAAAAATAAAATTGGCTTATCAATTATGACAAGCCAATAAAAGTTCTCATTTTGTTATAACTCAGTGTCTTCTCTGTTAATGGAAGATAGTATTACCCATACAAGAATTGGTGAAATCGCAAGAACTAAAAATACCATACCATATATATTTCCGAGTATACTAAGTGCTGCTGATAAACCCCAAAGGAACATAGTATAACTCATTTTGTAGCTATGGAAATTGCTGTTTATATTGTTTAAGAATTTATTTTTTCTTATTTAAAACACCTCCAATCTAATTTATTTAATAAATTTTTTATAATATAAAATTTGCTAATAGTATTAAATAGTAAGAGTTTAAAACTCCTTATTATTATAAATGTGTATAGAGATCATTAGTGAAATTAAGAATATAATTAATCCTATTACTAGTGCTAATGAATTTTGTGTAAAACTAGATGTGGTATTTATAAAATAATGAATTTTTTGCACGAAAATATTATTTGGATTTGAACTAGCATATTCAATAGCTGTCGCTGGTAGAAAAACAATTAACATAACTAGTAAAACATTAAAGAAATTCATTTTAATAAACCCAAATCTAAAATAAAAAGGGAAAAATATGGAGCTAAATATACATACAGACGCTAAAACTAAAACAATATGCAATAATGAAATTGAACTATCGAACATTGAAAGACCAGTAAGTTTTCCTAAGAATCCAACCAATATAGAATAAACAAGGCCTAGAGTTGCAAATACGAATATTGAAATATATTTTGATATAACAATATCATCTCTTTTAACTGGTAAACTATTTATTATAATTTCACTTTTATTCTTTTCATCGTATTTTGCAGCAAAGCTTATGAACATATAGGTTGTAGCCATGGGTGGCAACACATATAAAGCGAATCCATTCAGATTCATTGAAAAAAAAGCAATTGGTGCAAAAACAGCATAAAGAAAAGTGTATAGCAAGGTCTTTTTCTGTATTGCTATGTCCTTTACTACTAAATTAAACACTAAACATTCCCCCTAACTGTATACACCATAATATCTTCAAGTGAGGCTTTCTCAATAATGCCGTTACCTTTAAATATTTTTCTGGCTTTGTTAATATCCCTTGTTAGAGCCTCGAATCCAAAATCAGTTTCTTTTATGCTTACAAATTCGCGTCTAGTATCATTATCTAAAAGGTCTTTACCACCTTTTACTAAACCGTAATTTTCAACAATTTCATCTTTAGTTTGCGTAAAAACTAATTTGCCTTTATTGATAAAAGTAATATAATCAGCTATTTTTTCAAGGTCCGTAGTTATATGAGTTGAAAAGAAAATACTTACATTTTCATCTTGAATTATGCTATATAAAATTTCTAATAGTTCACTTCTGAACACGGGGTCGAGTCCCGATGTTGGCTCATCCATTATAATTAGCTCTGCATTATGACAAAGGGCTAAAGCTAGTGAAAGTTTCATTTTCATTCCTTTTGATAGGGTTTTAATTTTATTCTTTTTAGGTAACTCAAATTCTTTTATATATTTTTCAAACAAGGTGTCGTTCCAGTTTTTATAGAAAGGTCGAATAATATTTTTCATTTCTATGATATTTAATTCTTCATAGAAATAATTTTCGTCATAAACAAACCCGATTTTTTGCTTGATTTCTTTATCATGTTTGGAATTGTCCATTCCGAAAATATTTATGTTTCCACTATTCTTTTTTATAAGATTCATTATAAGTTTTATGGTGGTACTCTTGCCTGAACCATTTGGACCTATAAATCCCATTACAGAGCCTCTCTCAACATTAAAAGTTAGATCATCTAAAGTAAAATCTTTATAGGACTTTCTTAAGTTTTTAACTTCTAGTATATTATCCATGTTTGTTCCCCCTTAATTAATTTGAGCTTTCACGGAAACTCATTAGCTCCTATGATTACTCATTTCTAGTATCATTAATTTTTGTTGATTCCCCCATTTTTTCTGCATAAAACGCTTGACAAGTCTGTAAAAATTTGAAAAATCCCTCCTAGAGACATGT
>NZ_JAENWM010000124.1 GCF_016650035.1 Clostridium sp. | reverse complement strand
ATTAGAGCCTAAACAAAAAGCACAAGTTGTATTCAATACATCTTGTGCTTTTCTATACATATTTAAAGGTGCTGATGTTCTTGTCTAAAAGTGAGGATTTACTGCAAATTAAAGTGTCCTCTAACATCTAGTTCTCAACCAGATACATCTTATTCTTCTATTATTTCTATGTATACGGGACTTACACCTAGTTATGGAGCTACACGTTCACTAGCTCAATTTAGTATGTCAAGTTTACCAAGTGATAGTAAAATATCAAGTGCTAATTTTAATGTTTATCAAACAAAAAGTGATGCAACCAATGTTTCTATAGATTTATTTAAAATTATTAGCAGTTGGACAGGCAGTTCTACATGGAACACCCAGCCTTCGACTAGCACAACAAAGGAGTCAACAGTAACTAGTAATACCTATAACCAATATTGGCAATGGGACACAACCCAACTAGTAAAAGATTGGTATAATGGTGTTCTGCCCAATTATGGATTAATGTTAAAACAACAAAGTGAATCTACAACACCTTATAGGGCATTTAATACTGTAAATAGCGGAAGTAATACGCCAAGGATTACCATTAACTATACGGTAGACCCTATAGGCCTCGAAGATTTTTGGAGCTGTACAAAAGATGGTGTGAATCCATCTAACGGTAATCTAGTTTTACAAAGTAATGATGTTTCAGTACCAGGCAAAGGACTACCTGTAAGTGTAACCAGGACTTATAACAGCAGAAAATCTAATGTTGCTAATAGCTTTGGTTATGGGTGGATTAGTAATTTAGAAGCTACGCTTGTGGACTCAGGTAGTGGACCAATTACTTTAATTGATGGTGATAATACTCGTCATATCTTTGGACAAAATGTATACGGAGGATATGAATCCCCAGGGGGAGTTTATTTAACACTAGTTAAAAACGGAGACGGAACTTATGCTATTACCCAAATAGATGGTACAAAAATTAACTTTAATACTAGTGGTAAAACCTCATCTTTAGTAGATACTAATGGAAATATAACTACTTATTCCTACGTTTCCAGCAAGTTAAGCACAATTACGGATGCATCAGGAAGAACAACAACAATTTCATATGGAACAAATGGATATGTTTCAAGTATAATTGATTCAGCAAGTCATACCACAAGCTACGAGTATGATGCTTCTAAAAATTTAATCAAGGTAACAGATGCAGCTTCAAATATTACATCCTTGGCTTATAATGCTGCTCATAAGCTAACTTCAGTAACTGATGCAAGAAATATCACAACGTCCATTGTTTATGATGCTTCTGATAGAGTCTCAACTGTTACCCTTCCTATAACAATAAATGGCACAGTTACAAATAGTGTAACCACTTATACCTATGACACAACAAATATGGTTACCACTGCAACAGATGGAGAAGGAAAGAGAATAGCCTATACCTACAATGCAAATGGAAATGTTGTACAAGTTACAGAAAATCCATTAGATGTAGCTAAAAAGGCGGTTACAACATACGCTTATGATAATAACAATAACCTTGTAGAGGTTATTGATGCAAATGAAAATAAGATAAGTGGAACATCTTCATATGTTTATACCTATGACTTAAATGGGAATATAACAAACGTTAAACTTCCAGAAAATCAGTCATCCACCTATAACCATGATGCAAATAATAATTTAATTTCACAAAATGATTTTAACGGAAACACAAGTTTATCGGATTATGACTCAAAAAATAACAACATAGAATCAACAGACCCCAATACTCAAACAGTTGCAAGTAGATATGATTCCTCAGGAAACCTATTGTACTCTACTGAGCCAATGTCAACAGCAGATAACCTTATATCAAATTCAAGCTTCGAAATGGATGAAAATGCTGATAATTGGTCTGATAACTGGACAAGCGCTACAGAATCAGGTAAAACAGCAACGTTTGCATGGCCAGCTACTTCAAAGTTTGGCAATAAATCTGTAAGTGTTTCGAATCCTACAGGCTGGGCAATTGCATATTCAGATACAGTGCCTTATGTAGCAGGAGATAAATATATAGTCAGTGGATATGTAAAAACCACAGGAACTACAAATACCGCCATTGTAAAGGTAGAATTCCTTGATTCTTCAAACAATTGGCTTGGACAAAAATCTGCCTATGCTCTAAAAGGTGACCATGACTGGACACGCATTCAGGCGGTGGTTGACAGTTTTCCTTTAAATACATCAAAGGTAAGGGTATCCGTAGGATTAAATGCGGGTTCAGGTACAGCGTATTTTGATGGAATTCAACTTGAAAAAGGAACAGTTTTAGGTGCATATAACCTGGTAGACAACTCAAGCTTTGAAAAAGACATAGATGTCAATAAAGTTCCGGATAATTGGATAACCAGCAGTAACTTATCAGTAAATGATGGCATACAAAGCAGTGAGGTTTATACTGGTAACAATGCGTTTAAGCTTACTGGAGAAAGTGGAAAGAATAAATATATAAAACAACATATAAATTACTCAGGAGCTGTAAATGATCCTCTTACTCTATCCGGTTGGTCTAAACAGGTTGGAGCAAGCGTTAATGGAGGGGACTATTCACTTCAGATTGCAATAAATAATACCGATGGAACTGTTGACTGGACAAATGGTAATGATTTTAGTAAAACTGACACCGGCTGGCAGCATGTAGCATCAGCAGAAATAAAACCCAAAAAAGCATTAAATTCAGTGGATGTATATTACTATTTCTATAATCAAACAGGTTCTGCATATTTTGATTCTATGCGTCTTGAGGCTCAAGGAACTTTTACAACAAATAGCTATGATGCAAAGGGAAACTATGTAACGAGCGTAAAAGATCCAAATGGAAATACTGTTTTACTGGGTAATGATGCTGCTGGAAACAAAACCAGCGTTACAGATGCTAAGAGTAAAATAACTTCCTTTGAATATAATCCTTTAAATCTTCTTACAAAGGTAACAGATGCAAAAAATGGAGTTACTTCTTATAATTATGATGGTAATGGTAACAGGACAAAAGTAACTGATGCCAAAAATAATGCCACAAACTACAATTATAATGAATTTAATACCGTTTCTACGATAACAAACCCATTGAATCAAATACTGCAATTTGGGTACGATAAAAATGGAAACACAACAAAAATAATATTCCCTAAAGGTGATACCGCATCTTACACTTATGATGGTTTAAATAGAAATGACGGAGTATACTATAATGGAACACAAAAGTGGGGATTAGGTTACGATGCAAATGGTAATTTAATAACTGCAACTGAATCTTCTTCAGGTAAAGCTACAAGCTATATCTATGATAAAAATAATAGGGTTACTGAAGTTTCAGAGGGTGCATCAAACAAGATTCATTATACCCTTGACGATAACAATAACCAGACAAATCTAGCTATAACAGCAGGAAGCACAACAGTAAACAATGGATCTCGTTATAACTCTTTAGATCAGCTTATAGCACTATCAAGAAACAGCAGTAATATAGTTTCATTTGTATATGATGAAAGAGGCAATGTAATATCCGCTAACCGTTTTAACGGCACATATACTGCATTTGAATATGATGGTGGAAATAGGATTACGTTAGTTAAAAACTATAGAGGACTTGGAATGTTGATAGACTCATACAAATATAGTTATGATGCAAACAACAATATAACAAGTGTTGTAACAAATACAGGAACTATTTCATATCAGTATGATGACTTAAATCAGCTCACTCAGGAAACTTTACTTAATGGGAGTGTAGTTTCATACGAGTATGATGCTGCGGGAAATAGAACAAAGAAAACAGTAAATCAAGCTGGAACTATAACTACAACCAATTACACCAATGATTCTGGAAATCAGCTTACAGCTGTTAATGGTCAGGCATACACATATGATGCAAATGGCAACCTTACAAGCAATGGTGCTAAAACCTTTGTGTATGATATAGAAAACCATTTAACTCAAGTAAAGAATTCTGTTGGTACAGTCATAGCTTCATTTGCTTATGACCATGAAGGAAAAAGAATTAGCATGACAACTCCAAGTGGAACAACTTCCTTCCACTATAGTGGTGATAAGGTAGCATATGAAACAGATTCTGCTAACAATATTACAGCAGAGTATACATGGGATGCTCAAGGCAACCCTGTAACAATGACAAAAAGTGGTGTAACTTACTATTACCATGTAAATGCACATGGTGATGTTACTGCCCTTACAGATGCTGCTGGAAATATTGCAGCACAATACAGTTATGATGCATGGGGCAATATACTGTCTCAAACAGTGGTTATGGCATTAAGTAATCCATATAGATATGCAGGGTACAGATATGATGAATCTACAGGATTGTACTATTTAATGGCTAGGTATTATGATGCTAATGTGGGAAGATTTATAACTAGGGATACGTTCCATGGGGTTGAAGATAATGCATTAACGCTGAATCAATATGCTTACTGTAATAATAATCCTGTGATGAATATAGATCCCACTGGACATTGGACATGGAAACAATCTATGAAGTCTCTTTTCCATAAAATTATTCGCTCATTAGCAAGTGATTTTAGGACAAACACATTAACAAATATAGCTTTCTTTTTTTTAGGAGGCATAGGAGGTGCATCATACGCTTATAGAGCTGCACGATCTGGATTTACGATGCTTGAAAGACACGTATTGAGAAGATCAGTTATTGGATTTATCAAAGGATCTATTGGAGGTTACTTTTTGGGGAAAGCCTTTCCAATAGTAGGTAAAATCTTATCCGTCGGCAATAAATTGTTTAATTATGAGGGATGGTTTAACAGAAACCCAGTAGGGAGGGCTATTGATAATGCTATTACTTATGCTGAACGACGATTAAATAAAATGGTTGATGCATGGTAATGATATAATATCAATCTTATAATTTATTTATCTACTCTCACTTTTCTTTTCAAGGAGGCATTGTGTATAATGGATGGTAGTCTATTTAATGTAATTAAAGGTATTTTAGGTTTAGGCATTTTTTCATGGATAATTTATAAATATTATTTTAAATCATTTAAAAATCTAAAAGACTATAATGATAGAGCTATTTATTATGAAGTTATCCATCATAATAAAATAAAAGCAATAAATATTTTAAAGAAATCTCTTTATCTTGAAAACTTAACTGATATGGAAATATCAAGTATTAATCTAGATATAGGCATTTTATATTATAAAAAAAAGAATTATGAACAAGCTATTAGATACTTTGACAAAGCTTTCAGAATGACGGCAAAAATTAAATTCTTATACGAAAAAAAATATATATGTGTAATAAAAGCTTACATTTACGTAAATCAAAAACAAAAATCGATTGATCTGTATTATAACTTAATTGACCGACAAAGCTATGATTCAAATTTCAAACGCATAAAAAAGTTGGATAAATTATTATTTTAAATTAAAGCTAGTAAAGAGAAAACTTTTAATATTTAAAAATTGTAAATTTTGAAATAAGGTGTTTTGACCATTCCCACCGAAAAGGTATATTATATTAAATTTAGTACGCTCATAAAAACCCCATATAGCCATCAATCTAAGCTACATAAGTTAACTTATATAGCTTAGATTGATGGCTATGAAAATTTCCCGGCTGGCTGAGCATTTTTATCAGTTTTAATAGCAGAATCATTACTTTCTATTAAAAAATGAAGTGTGATTTTCAAAACTTGCACGTGTTTTGGGTTTTTGATCAGCCTGCCGGGGCATGTTAAAAAATTGTGAATGGAATTTGTTTAGCTATGGATAAGATAAAAATAAAAATGGGAACACAATAAAAGTAGGGGCTTAGTTACAATGCAAATGGTAATTTAACATCGAGTCTCCTTCAGGAAAAACTACGTGTACATCTATGATAAAAATATCAGAATTACAGAGACTTCAGAGTGGTAACAAACAAGATACTCTTGACGACAACGATAACCAGACTAATATAGCCATCACTCAGCAAACTCAACATTATAGTAGTGATAATGTAGAATATGAGACAGATTCTAATAACAATATTTCGGCGGAGTATACATATGATGCATGCGGTAATATTTTGTCCAAAACATGGGCTATATTTTTCATCCCTTCCGGTACATTTGATTATATGTAACATAAATTTACTTAAATTACAATTCAGCAACCGTTTATAAGTATTAGGAAATTATGTGCAATATATTACTATTTTTTTGCGTATGTTTTTGGGAAATATTATAATATCCCTATATCAAGTAAATGACAACCGACACTCAACACTCCTCAATAAAAATCTGTATTGTCCCTACCATCATATTTACAATGTCACCTCGCTTTTTGCCTATTAATCTTTGGGTAACCAGCAGAGCAAAAAAGTCGGGTTCTTTTATACATCAGATTTCTTAAGTCCGCCTCAATTTGAATGAAATTATTCTTACCACCTCGATAATCTTCTCATAGTTTCTTAAGGTGGTCACCCATACCCTCCACTGTAACTGGATATATGAATTCATCAAGTTTTTTACTCATCAATTTCACCTCGTTTTTACGCCATTTTAGTATATATTATTTCAATCTCTCTGTGCCTTAATTTCCTCTTCCAGCAAGTATTCCTCAAACCTGCCATATCTGGATGCTTGTGTTTTTGATAAGCCAAAGGCTTCTATTAGCATCAGTGGTCCAAATATTGCTGACAAAGATTGAAAGCACGTTATCCGAAGTTGTTTTGTTGTATAACCGGTTAATTCTTTTACTTTGCGTAGAATAGCACGAGCACCTAATGGCTTGTTTTCATATATTTTAGCCCCTCGATCTCCAATAATTAAGTAATCTCTCTTTTTATTATTCCTCATTTGAGTACGCATCTTTGAGTAATTTTCTAATGAGATTAAATCTTCTATTAATAAATATACAGGTGGTCTATCCTTAATATTTATTTTTTTAGCAAGTAGATCAATATCCGAAAGCTTAATGCTTTGAATTTGTTTTGTTGAAATGCCATGATAAAAGCATAAGCTACTTAAAAATCCTCCTAGTGGATTTAAATGAATACTTTTTTGTATTAATATAGCTACTCGTTTTTGATCATTTATATTTAGTGGTTCCATAACTAATGGTAGCTCTCTACTTGGATAATTAATCATTGGTATGTAAGTTATTATTTTTTTTTGCTTAGCCATCTTAAATAAAACATATAAATCTTTTCTTACTAGTTCTCTATTAGTAGGATTCAAAGTTAATAAAAATTCATTTATATGTTCTTCCTGTATAAGGTCCCAGGAACTCACTTCTGCATGTTCCTGGATAATCCATTTTGCTAGTTTAATGAATATATTAAGATCACAACTGATAGTAATTAATTTCAAAGGTTTTACTTCATTATTGCTTATTTGGCGTTTTCTTAGCTCTAGACGGACATTACAATAAATTTCCATTAGCCTTGCGAATTCTTTGGGACATCTCTCAATTTGTTTTAATATTCCTGTCATTATTGCATCATTTTTATCAGGTAATTTTAATATTCCTTGTTCTTCTAAAAAACATAAGAGGCTAATTTTTACGTTATTTAATGTTTTTGGTCCCCCTTCACACTTTTTTTGTAGCCATTCCAAGTTTATTGTATATTGATTCAAGAAATCATTCTCAGCAAAGATAAATATTTTTTTTGCCATATCAATATTTTTCCTTCTTGAGGATAATTTTAAGCCTATATCTATTAAATATTCATTATATTTTGTTAGTAAATTAACTGACCATCTTTTACAAAAGATACTATCGAGATTAGAAGGGGTTAAAAGAGTATCTAAATGTACTTGATCACAGCAATTGAAACATTTCCTTTGCTTATTTTTGATTATACTTTCACTCAAATTAGTACCGCAAATTATACATTTCCTCATATCAATCATTTAATCTTACCATTAAATAGGTGGAAGTCTGTTATCATTAGATGCTTTCGCTAACTTTGGCTGCATATTACTATCTATATTTTGAGTATAAGTAGGAGTATGTTTCCATAAATCCGCAGGAGAACAGTCTAATGCAGTACATAACGCATCCATAGTATTAGCTTT
>NZ_JAENWM010000096.1 GCF_016650035.1 Clostridium sp. | reverse complement strand
ATGTTTCTTTCAAAAAAAGTATAGCATACACTAGGTCTATTAAATTTACCCAAAATCATGATATAAAAAAAGTAAAGCACCAACAATTTGTTGGTGCTAATGTTTCACTTATTTAGGGACATTTTCAAAAATGCTTGACAAATTAAAATCTTTCTAATATCTGTCTTCCAATTTCTAAATCCTCTGGCGTTGTGACTTTTATATTATTGTAGCTTCCTTCATAAAGGTATACCTTATTACCATATCTCTCAACCACCATAGTATCATCAGTCACTCTGATACCATCTTTATAAATTTTTTTATGGCAATCTAGTATAAGATCATACTTGAATGTTTGAGGTGTTTGAACACAAAATAGTGTTTTTCTTTCAGGCGTTTCTACAGAAAATCCAGAAGAATCTTTAATTTTAATAGTATCCTTAGGCTCTACTCCACAAGCAGCTGCCCCATATAAATCAGCAAAAATAATGGCACTTCTAATAATAGATTCATTTATAAAAGGTCTAGCCCCATCATGAATAAGTACAATCTCACAATTCATTAGTGCTTTTAGACCATTTAAAACGGAATCTTGTCTTTCTTTTCCACCAATAACTATATGCTTAACTTTTGAAAAATTATATTTTTTTATTATTTCTTCCTTGCAATACTCCATTTCACCTTCTGCAACAACTACTATAATCTCATCTATACATTTGCACTCCGTAAAAGCTTTTAAAGTATAGTACAAAATGGGATAACCATTAATATTTAAGTATTGCTTATTAATAGTTTCCCCCATGCGACTTCCTTTACCTCCAGCTAAAATTATGGCACAGTTTTTACTCATAAAAAACCTCACTTACCTGAATAACTAACTCTTTACAACAGTATCTTTATTTTTAGCAAAAATCATTCTACCTGCTGCCGTCTGAAGTACTGATGTTACAATAACAACTATATTCTCACCAATATACCGTCTTCCACCTTCAACAACAATCATTGTACCATCATCTAAATAAGCTATTCCTTGGCCCGATTCTTTTCCGTCTTTCATAACTTGAATTTTCATTTCTTCTCCTGGAAGAACTACTGGTTTTACTGCGTTTGCAAGTTCATTAATATTTAAAACTGGAACCCCTTGGAATTCAGCTACCTTGTTTAAATTGAAATCGTTTGTAACTACCTTTCCATTTAAAACTTGAGCTAATTTCAAAAGTTTGCTATCTACTTCTGCAATATCGGGAAAATCCTTCTCCCATATTTCAACTTCAATATTTAACTCCTTTTGAATTTTATTCAGTATATCCAGACCTCTTCTTCCTCTATTCCTTTTAAGCCCGTCTGACGAATCAGCTATATGCCTAAGCTCTTCTAATACAAAAGTTGGAATTATAAGTGGTCCTTCAACAAATCCCGTTTGACAGATATCAAATATTCTACCATCTATTATTACAGACGTATCTAGTACTTTAGGGTTTTCATTAGTATACCCCTTTACTTTTTTATCTTTAAATCCATCTTTCCTTTTAATACTTGTAAAAACTGAAAGTATTTCGTCTCTTTTTCTAGCGCAAATATCCGCACCTAAAGCTGCCATTATAACTGTGAAAATAGCAACAATAATATTCCATAAAAGAGATTGATATTTAAATAGTCCCGCAAATAAAGATGCAATTACAAGACCTAGTACTGCGCCTCCTGTTCCAAAAATAATTTGAGCAGTAGGCATTTTTTGTGTGCTTTTCTCCACATAATCCATAAACTTCATTATTAAAGATACGATTATAGGAGACAATAGAAATAATATAACCCCAAAAATTAAAACAGAAAAAATAATAAATATTATTCCTTGGATATTACCACCTTTAAAATAATTAAGTTCAGATAAATAACTTGTGCTTAAAAGCAGCTCAGCGATTAAGTACCCTATAATTAGCCCGATGATTGTAAAAAGTCCTCTTAAAATTTTTTTTAGCAAAAAATTTCACCTCCCTTTAAATTATTAACACTTATTTGATTTTATATCCTGTTATTATATAATATATACTATATATTTCTGTATTTCAATGAAATACGTCATAGAATTAAAAATTTATTAAATTAAATTACGTATTTTGTGTAATGCTTCCTCCATATTCATTCCTAAAACTAACATTATTTCACTAGCTACCATGCCTTCAACCCGTTCTAATATCTTTTCTTCTCCCGGAGGAAGCATATCTTTTTTCTTTAAAAAGTATAAATCTCTAATTACCTCACACATTTTTAGAGTATTGCCACTTTGGATTTTTTTCTTGTTACTTCTATATCTATTATTCCAATTGCTTTCTATAACATCACAGTCACTTTCTATTGTTCTCAGTGTCTTTTCTAAAGAAATTTCATTTAAAAGGTCTCTTATCATATAATTTTGAATATTATCTAATGGAATCATAAAATTCATATCATCTAACAAAAGATATATATTTATATATTTACATTTTATATGTGATAATTTTCCGCTATCTATATCCTGTATATAACCAGCACCATAATCTGCTACGAATATTTTTTCACCAATATTTAACATAACCATCCCCCTATTAAAAAAACTCTTATTGATTTATTATATATTCATAAGCTAAAATTCGTACTTAATTTATTGACAAAATGCTAATGTAAAACCTATAATTAACATAGTATAGTTATTTAAATTTTTACAAGGAGTTGAATTTGATGAAAGATTGTATTTTTGATAATTTTCAAAATTCTGTGGATGAAGCATTGTTACGGCATAGAAGTGTTTTGGATATAATTACCAAGCTTCAAGAGTCTGAGGCGAGAGTCAGTAGAGCTGTTGTAAAATCAGTTACTAATTGTGGTTGTATCAAAATTGATGCCAAAAAACAGTATGCCCCTGAAAATATAGATGATCTAGATTTAGACACACTTAGTGCCTCACTTGATACTCATATGGAGGGTAAACTTTGTGAAAACTGTAGAGATGTAATAGAAAGCGAACTTGGAAATAATCTTTTTTATATTACTTCACTATGCAACCTTTTAGACCTTAACCTATATGATGTTCTTTTAAAAGAATATGACAAAATTAGCACCTTAGGAAAATATACTATGAGATAACAAATATAACACAAAATAAGTTGAAACCTATTTTGTGTTATATTTGCTTGTCTACCATAAATTTCTCTCTTAATCTTCTTAGACCATTTTTAATAGCCTTAGCCCTTGCTTCACCAATACCTTCTACGCTATCAAGTTGCTCAAAAGAGGCCTCCATTATAGCTTTTAATCCTTTAAAGTGCACAACTAAATTTTCTATAACATTTGTGGGTATTCTAGATATTTTATTTAACATCCTATATCCTCTTGGTGAAATTAAAGTATCCACTAGTGGAACACCTATGTATCCAATGATTTTAGAAATAAAATCTAAATCTAATAATTCTTCAGAGCTCATATTTTCTATTTGTATATACACTCCATTAAAATCCATACCACTTTGACAATAATCCCTTATTACTAGTATTCCATCCTCTTCTACGGTTTTTACTAGCTCACTTAATTGCATAGAAATTAATCTACCCTCATTCCCAAGTTCACATATATACCTTTCTATTTCTCCAACTATTCTCATAACCATTTCTGTTCTTTGTAGTACAGTTATAACATCAAATAGAGTAGCTAAGTCTTGTATTTCTAAACGGTTTAAATTTCTTACTACTCTCTCAAGAACTATTCCGTATTTTTCCAAGGTCTGAATGGCTTGATTTGCCCTTGCTAAAATCACACTACTATCTCTCAGAACATATTTAATGTCATCTTTATATACAGTTATTATAGTTCTTCGTTGCGATATAGCAACAACCACATAACCTGTTTGTTTAGCTACTCTTTGAGCTGTTCTATGCCTTGTTCCAGTTTCAAAAGTTGGAATGGTAGGACTTGGCATAAGTTGAGTATTAGCATATAATATTTTTTTTGAATCATTGCTTATTATTATAGCTCCATCCATCTTTGCTAGTTCATATACAGAAGCTGGACTATAATCTGAATTTATTCCAAAACCACCATCTACAATATCTAATACTTCCGTGCAATCTCCAAGCACAATAAGACCACCGGTTTTAGCTCTTAAAATATTTTCAAGGCCTTCTCTAAGTGAAGTCCCAGGTGCCATTATTTTTAATATGCTCATAAGATCCTTACTTTTATCTTCTCTCATATTCTTCTCCCTACTTTATAAATATTGTTAAATCATTGCCTAGATTCTCAGACACAAGTCTTATTAAACCATTATATCTTTATTTTAAACAATAATGTCATATAAAAATCACTTTTAGTTTAAATTATTTTTAATAACTCAAAAAACCACTTTAAAGTGGTTTTTAAAAAAATTCTACTTGTATAATTATATACTTAATATATAAACAACATTAATTATGCAAAGTTTTAAAAATCAATTCACCATTTTTCACAGTAACACTTACGTTATCTCCTTTATTAATGTTACCTCTAAGTATCTCTTCAGAAAGCACATCCTCAACAGCTTTAGTAATTTCTCGTCTCAAAGGTCTGGCTCCATAATTAGTATTAAGCCCAGCCTTAGCTAAATGTTTTTTAGTTTCATCATTAAAGTTAATATTAATTTGAAGCTGTTTAAGACGCTTCTTTACTACCTCAAGCATTATTTCTACTATTTTATATAAATCTCCCTGTTCTAGTGAATGAAATACGATAATATCGTCTATTCTATTTATGAATTCAGGTTTAAAAGAAATTTTTAGCTCATCCATTATATTTTCTTTCATCTTATCATATCCTGAACTTGTTCCATCACCATTTGTAGAAAAACCTAGTGATTTCTGTTTTTTCAGTGTTGATGCCCCTACATTCGATGTCATTATAATCAATGTGTTTTTAAAGTCTATTGTTTTGCCTTTCCCATCTGTTAGCCTTCCATCATCTAATATCTGTAGTAAAATATTGATTACGTCTGGATGAGCTTTCTCAATTTCATCAAAGAGTATAACAGAATAAGGGTTACGTCTCACCTTTTCTGTTAATTGCCCCCCTTCATCAAATCCAATATATCCTGGCGGTGAACCCATAAGTCTTGAAACGGTATGTTTATCCATATATTCCGACATATCTATCCTTATCATATTGTTTTCATCACCGAACATTGCCTCAGCTAGCGCTTTAGATAACTCTGTTTTACCTATTCCAGTGGGACCTAAAAATATAAAGGAGCCTATTGGTCTATTAGGGTCCTGTAGACCTACCCTTGCACGTCTCACTGCCCTTGAAATAGATTCAACTGCCTCATATTGACCTATAACCCGCTTGTGAAGCACCTTTTCTAACATTAATAAGCGATCTGATTCCTTTTGGGTTAATTTTTCTACAGGAATATTAGTCCATTTTGACACCACACTAGCAATTTCCAGTTCTGAAACTATTAGCCCATCCATTTCATTCTGAGTTTTCCAATTATTTTTAGAGTTATCTAGTTTTCCCTTTAATTCTATTTCACTATCCCTTAATTTAGCTGCTTTCTCAAAGTCCTGTAGTGATATAGCATCGGCTTTTTCTTTATAAAGTTTATCAATTTCATCTTGCAATTCTTTAAGATTTGTTGGGGCAGTTAAGTTTTGTATTCGTACTTTCGCTCCTGCTTCATCAATAAGATCTATCGCTTTATCAGGTAAGTATCTGTCTGATATATATCTATCGGATAAGCTAACAGCTGCTTCTATTGCGCTGTCAGTAATTTTAACTCTATGATGTGCTTCATACTTATCTCTTAGTCCTTTTAATATATTAACAGCTTCCTCTTTACTTGGTTCTCCTACAGTTATAGGTTGAAATCTTCTTTCTAATGCTGAATCTCTTTCAATATACTTTCTGTATTCATCTATAGTTGTTGCCCCTATACATTGTATTTCCCCCCTTGCAAGTGCTGGTTTTAATATATTGGAGGCATCAATAGCTCCTTCTGCTCCTCCTGCTCCTATAATGGTATGAATCTCATCTATAAATATAATAACATTCCCTGATTCTAATATCTCTTCCATAACCTTTTTAAGCCTTTCTTCAAATTCTCCTCTATATTTGGATCCTGCCACCATAGAAGATATGTCCAAGGTTATAAGTCTTTTGTCTTTTAAACTTTCAGGGATATTACCAGAAGCTATTTTTTGCGCAAGCCCCTCTGCTATTGCTGTTTTACCTACGCCCGCCTCTCCTATAAGGCATGGGTTATTCTTCATTCTTCTGCACAAAATTTCTAAAAGCCTTTGAGTTTCATCATCCCTTCCTATAACAGGATCAAGTTTGCCTTCCTTAGCCATTTCAGTTAAATCTTTACCAAAATGATTTAGTGATGGTGTACCATTTTGTTCCTTTTCTTTAGATAAACTTCCCTTAGGTATATCTTCGGAACACCAATTATCTAGTATATCCTTTTTTAGTTTTTCAAAATTAGCCCCTAAATTAACTAAAATTGTATACGCAACTCCTTCTGCATCTCTAATTAAAGCCAACAAAATATGTTCTGGACTAACATAATTATGGTTTAGATTTCTCGCCTCTAAAAGACTTAATTCTAGTAACCTTTTTGTTCTTGGTGTTAAAGGTATTTCTGTACTACATATTTCAGCGTCTCCTTGCCCTTCATACTCCACTACTAATTTTTTGACTTTTTCCAAAGTGATTTTCATATTATTCAATGATTTTTTACATACTCCATCTTCTTCTTTTAAAATTCCTAACAGTATATGTTCTGTACCTACGTAACCATGGTTTAATTCTTCAGCCTCATTTTGTGCATAAACCAACACCTTTTTTGCTCTTTCTGTAAATTTATTGAACATCATTTTCAAACACCTCACTTGCATGAATTTACTTATTCTCTTTAATTATAACCACTTCTATGAAATTCTTTCATAACATAATATCCTTATGTGTTTATATTTTTCTATTTAATCTTTTCTATCTTTATACAACATGGATATTCCATCTTTGTAATCAAAACAATCAGTGTCTGTGCACTTGTCCACATTTATTTCTGGAGATTCCTTAAGATATGTGAGACTTTTAATCTCATTTAATAACTTTATAATGTTATTCTTATTTTTAATCATCTTTCTCCCCCTTTTATAAACTTTCTATAAACTCATATGATTTACTTTAGTTACTTGTATTGATTTTCTGTAATTATTTACCATATATTTCTTATTCTATAAAACTATTTTTTTTCCTTGTTTAATATTTAATTTTCGCTATACTTTATTTTACATTTTTATACATAATATACGTTCCTTCTATGGCACAATAAAAAGCTTATCTTCCTTAAATATAAGAAGATAAGCTTTTTATTAACGGTTCATATCACTATAAAACCCAATATTTATACTATATTATTTCATCCGGTATATATCCCTTGAATTGAGCATTATATAGCTTAGAATATATTCCCTCGCATTCAATTAATTCATCATGGGTACCTTTTTCTTGTATACCATTGTCAGTAATTACTACAATCTCATCGGCATTTCTGATAGTAGAAAGCCTATGAGCTACTACAAGTGTTGTTCTACCTTTAGATAAGTTTTCTAATGACTTTTGGATTATCATCTCTGTAGCATTATCAAGTGCAGATGTGGCCTCATCTAAGATTAGTATAGGTGGGTTCTTAAGGAATACTCTAGCTATAGACATTCTTTGTTTTTGCCCGCCAGATAATTTAACTCCTCTTTCTCCTATATTTGTGTCATATCCATCATATAATGATATTATAAATTCGTGTATATTAGCATTTTTCGCAGCCTCTATTATATCCTCATCCGTCGCCTCAGGCCTTCCATATAATATATTTTCCTTTATAGTTCCTGCAAACAAAAATACCTCTTGTTGCACAATCCCAATATTTTGTCTTAAAGATTTTAAAGTAACGTCCTTTATACTATGCCCATCAATTAAAATATTCCCATCAGTTAATTCATAGAATCTTGGAATCAAGTGACACAAAGTAGTCTTACCTCCCCCTGATGGTCCAACAATTGCTAGAGTCTTACCTGCCTGTATATTAAGACTCATATTAGATAAAATAGATGCTTTATCATTATAACTAAAGGTTACATTCCTTAGCTCTATATCTCCCTTTATATTTTCAAGAACTATAGCATTATCCTTGTCAACTATTTCAGGCTCTATATTCATTAGTTCTACGAATCTTTCAAAACCAGCCATTCCTGATTGATATTGTTCAACAAAAGACGTAAGTTTTCGAATTGGTTGCATGAAGAATTGTATATATAATAAATATGCTACTAAATCCGGTATGTTTATCAAGTTTCTATATATAAAATACCCACCAAACCCAATAATAATAACATTTAACATATCAACTAAAAATTTTATGCCGGAAGAAAAATTCGCCATATACTTATATGCATGCTGCCTTGACTGTTTAAACTGTTCATTACCCTCATCAAACTTATCCATTTCATATTCTTCATTAGTGAAAGATTTAGAAACTTTTATACCTGATATACTATTCTCTAAGGTTGAATTTACATTTGCCACTTCTTTTCTAACAGCTCTAAAAGCTTCTGACATTTTAATTCTTCTACTCATAGCAAACCATAGCATAAGAGGAAGCGTAGAAAATACAATTAGTGTAAGATTTATATTAATAGTGCAAAGTGCTATAAATGACCCTATAAGCATAACTGCTGATATAAATAAATCTTCAGGACCATGATGCGCAAGTTCTGATATTTCCATTAAATCATTAATTATTTTAGACATAATATGCCCAGTTTTATTGTTATCAAAATATTTAAAAGACAAGGTTTGGAGATGAGAAAATATATCTTTTCTCATTTCATATTGCATTCTGACACCTACAACATGACCCCAATACTCTACTATATAATTAAATAATAATTTAAATATATATAAAATCGCTAGTACCGCGGTAAACATAAATACCCTTCTTATATTACCTTGAGGTAATGCCTCATTTAAAATATTTCTAGTTACCATAGGAAATACCAAATCTAAAGAGGCTACTAAGAATGCGCAAACCATATCCAAGGCAAATAATTTTTTATGTGGGCTGTAATAAGAGATAAATTTTTTAATCAAGTTAACTGCCTCCTTATGTAAGTTGTTTAGCTTAAACTATTAACAATTAATAGCTCTAAAAAATAAGTAGTAATTCTATAATTACCACTTATCATAATTACTCATACATATCTACTTAGCCATAAAATCTTCAATTTCTTCTACAGTTTTTATTATTTGCTTTGAAAGAATTTCACATCCATCTTCAGTAATTAATATGTCATCTTCTATTCGAATTCCCATACTCTCCTCTTCGATATAAAGTCCTGGCTCATTAGTTAATACCATACCTTTTTTTAGCTTTATGTCACGATTTCCTACATCATGAGTATCAAGCCCCAAATAGTGACTTACGCCATGGAAGTAATACTTTGGTAGTTCACTAGCTTCTTTAATAAGACCTAACTCAATACACCCCTGGGCCAGTACATTTTTAGCTGTTTCGTTTAAAACTGAAAACAATATACCAGGTCTTGCAACTTTAGTTACTGCTTCTTGTGCTCTTAATACTACGTTATAAACCTGTTTTTGCCTATCTGTAAACTTTCCATTAATAGGAAATGTACGGCTTATATCTGCATTGTAGTATTTATATTGAGCACCTAAATCAAATAATATTAATTTACCATCTTGAAGTTCACTATTGTTTTTATCATAATGAAGTGTTGTCGCATTTTTTCCACTAGCTGCTATAGTTTTAAAGGCGAAATCTGTTACACCACTGGTTTTTAATTTAAAATCAAAATGTGCCTCAAGTTCATACTCCTTCATACCACCTTTTGCGTTTTTAAGCAGTTCCTTTATCCCTCTATCTGTAATATCTATAGCTTTCCGAATTAGCCATATTTCTTCTTCTGATTTTATAATCCTCAGACTGGCCATTTCATGATAAATATTTTTTACTTTTATGTATGGATATCTTTCCATTACACTCTTAGCAAATCTTTGTGGAGTTCCATTTAACATATAGAAATCTTGTCTTTCAAGATCCAAACATAAACTGTCTATTTTCACTCTATTTAAAATTGAACCAAAAGCTCCTTCAAATTCCTCTATAAATACAATGTTTTCTATACCCGAAATTTCTTTAGCATCCATTTCCGGCATTTTTTCTCCTACCCATCTAGCCATAACAGGATCATTTTTTTCTATAAATAATGTCTCGCAAACTTTACCATTTCTTTTTACTAGCATTAGAATCATTTTTTCTCTATCAATTCCTGTTAAATAGTAAAAATTTCTATTTGGAGTAAATAAGTATGTCTCATCTCCTGATTTATATGGTGCCTCACCTGCAAATATCAATGTTATAGAATTTCCTTCTAATTTATCCCATAAATTTACTCTATTTTCTATGAATAATTCCTTTTTCATTTTACTCCTCCTATAATGCTCGTAAATTTTATAACCTTAAAACATTAAAATAGTATGTTTTATATGCTATTAATTCTCTTTATAACATACCACTGTGAGTAAATAATTTCAATATTTATGGCAAGTATATCTTTGACTAACGATATATAAATCTATACTTCAAATAAAATAAGGAACAAATTTCGTGTTCATATATTCCGAAATTTATCCCTTAAAATATTTTTTAATTAGCTTTTTTAACGTTCCTTTTGTGATGTAATGGAATATTGTCCATTTTTCATATTTCCTTGTTCTACAATAGTAAAATAATTATTTTCTAGCATCTTGCATAATATTCCAACTTCTTCACTGTTCTTCATTTTAGAAGTAATTGTAAACTTATCGTTTTGTTCAATTATTCCCATGTAATCATGTATATTGCTATAATCACCTAACTTAACATCTCCAACAATGTCTAATCTATATTCAGACATTTAGTTCTCCCCTCTTTTTACATATTTAATATTAGGATTTGTAATTTTAATTAAAATATACATATTTATTATTATTCATTTTATATTAGTACCATTAAAATTTGTATTTAAAATAAAATAAAACCGTAAATTACGGTTTTATTTTTTAAATATTTACTTCTACTCTAAATTTTTGTTAGCAATAATTATTTTATCAATTCCATCTTTCGGAACTTCTTCATACCTTTCAAATTTCACCCTGAAATTTGCCCTAGCACCAGTCATTGAACGTAAATCAGTTGCATAATTAAACAATTCTGATTGTGGCACCTCTCCTATTACCTTTTGGCCTTTTAATACTGCCTCCATTCCGAGAATTTTCCCCCTTTTCTTATTTATATCTGTAATAATATCACCCATGTAATCGTCTGGGCAAGTAACCTCCACGTGCATAATCGGTTCTAATATAATAGGCTCCGCTTCTAGAAGTCCTTTCTTATAAGCTAATGTAGCTGCCATTTTGAATGCCATCTCTGAAGAATCTACAGCATGATATGAACCATCATGTAAGGTTGTTTTAAGCCTTATAACCGGAAATCCTGCAAGTACGCCATGCTGTATACATTCTTTTAAACCTTTTTCAACAGCAGGTATGTATTGCCTTGGAACTGTACCCCCAACTACTGCATCAATAAACTCTAAATCATCTGCGCCATCTATTCTAGGCTCAAACTTAATTTTTACATCACCATACTGTCCATGTCCTCCAGATTGTTTTTTATGTTTCCCCTGAACATCAGAGGATTTTCTAATTGTTTCTCTATATGCCACCTTCGGAATTTCTAATGCTACTTCAACTCCAAATTTATTTTTAAGTTTACTAACTATTACCTGCAAGTGAGTTGACCCCAACCCAGAAATTATAGTTTCTGCGCTTTCTGTATTTCTAGATATTGAGAACGTAGGATCTTCTTCTAAAAGTTTTGCGAGTCCATTAGATATCTTGTCTTCATCACCTTTAGCTTTAGTTACGATAGCCCTTGAAAATACTGGTTGTGGGAAATCCATGGTATCAAACATTATTATTCTACTACTATCACAAAGTGTATCTCCTGTGCTAGTATGTTGAAGCTTTGAAACTGCTCCTATATCGCCTGCTTCAATCTCTGTAGTTTGATATTGTTGTTTTCCTTTTAAAAAATACATAGTGCCTATTTTTTCTTCTTTTTCTTTATTTGTATTATATACTATTGTATCACTTTTAGCTTTCCCAGTAATAACACGGAACATAGATAATTTCCCCACAAAAGGATCCGCAATAGTTTTGAATACTAACGCTGAAAACGGCTCAGCATCATTAATTTTAACCTGTATATATTTATTGTTTTTTATATCTTTTGCACTGTAAAGAGTTGTATCCATTGGTGAAGGAAAACACTCAACCATATCTTCTAGTAACGTATGCATTCCTATACCTAATAGCGCAGAACCGCACATTATCGGTGCAATCTCTCCCTGTGACGCTCCTTTTATAAGACCGTTATATATTTCTTCTTCACTTATAGAACCCTCATTAAAATATTTATCTAACAAAACTTCATCTGTTTCTGCTACCGCTTCCATAACAAGCTCTCTACACTCGTCTACTTTACTTAATAATTCTTCTGGAATATCGCTTTCTTCCATTTTATGAGTTTTGAAATTAAATAATCGAGCTCTTCTAGATATTACATTTATTACACCTTTAAAATCTCCTTCACTACCTATAGGATATTGAATTGGTACCGCAGATATCCCAAATTTTTCTCTTATCTGCTGCAAAGTAACTTCAAAATTACTATTTTCTCTATCTAATTTATTAATAAAAAACGCTCCAGGTAAATTATGGTTACATATATATTCAAAGGCTTTTTCTGTTCCAACTTCTATACCTGATACACCACAGACAGTTATCATTGCCATATCTACTGACCTTAGCCCCTCAATCATTTCTCCTATATAATCAAAATATCCAGGCATATCTACTAGATTTATTTTTACATCCTCCCATTCACTTAAAGCTACCGATGTAGAAATAGATGTTTTTCTCTTCTTTTCTTCAATATCGTAATCACTAATTGTGGTACCCTCATCAACTTTACCAAATCTATCTATAGCTTTTGTATAATATAGTAACGATTCCATTATAGTGGTTTTGCCTGAACCACTATGTCCAACAATCCCTACATTCCTTAGATTGCTACTTTTATATTCTTTCATAAACAATACCTCCTAAATTTTCATTAGATATATATATCTTATATTCTACCTTTAAATAAAAATTCCTCTCTTTTTATCAGAATTTTCTAAATAATGTGAATATATTATTTAAACTTACCTTTATACTTATTACTCCTTATCTATTATTTCCTAAAATAAATAAAAGTATCAATAATTTAAAATTATTGATACTTAACTATATATTTCAATTTAATAAAAGTTATTCCTAAAAGCTCATATTTGTTATAAAGAATCTATGTACCATGTATGTAAATTTTATTATAACAAAAAAATAAAAAAAGCTATTAACTAGCTTCTATATACTTTAAATAAAAATGGCTCCTCGAAAAGGATTTGAACCTTCAACCTATCGGTTAACAGCCGAGCGCTCCACCGTTGAGCTATCGAGGAACATTACCTAGCGACGACCTACTCTCCCACAAGGTCACCCTTGCAGTACCATTGGCGCATT
>NZ_JAENWM010000026.1 GCF_016650035.1 Clostridium sp. | reverse complement strand
CCCTCTGCTTGTAAGGCAGATGCTCTCCCAGCTGAGCTATGCTCCCATATATGTTTTTTGGTGACTCCTAGGGGAATTGAACCCCTGTTACCACCGTGAAAGGGTGGTGTCTTAACCGCTTGACCAAGGAGCCTTATTAAAAGTTGTAACTTATTAAGTTTGTGCTTTAGTTAACATTGCACTTCCGTCTCGCAACCCAACATAGACTATAATACATAATTTTTGTCGAAGTGTCAACATATTTCCGTATTTTTTTTATTTTTTTTTTTTATACAACGAATAAGTTGAGTAAATTCATCAGTTTTTATTATAAATTTAATATACATTATTTAATACATATTGGTCTTCACTCATCAAATTCTATAATTTATCGTGTCCTAAAATAAAAATTCATGTTCAATCTACTCATTTTAGGGTAAACTCATAAGTAAAACACTTTATATTAAAAACATAATTCACTTTCTTGAAGGGAGAGATTTTTTTGAAACATTCTCTTATAATAATTGGCGGAGGAGCCGCTGGTCTAACCTCCGCTCTTATAGCTAAAGACTACGGAATAGATGTAGCTATAATTGAAGGCACTGATCGAATAGGTAAAAAAATATTAACCACCGGTAACGGAAGATGTAATATTAGCAATGCAAACATAAATAGCGATAGATATCACAGTGAAAATTTATATTTTCAAAATAACATACTAGATTCTTTTACCATAAAAGACACTATAGATTTTTTTGCATGTTTAGGATTACCCTTAGTAACTTTAGATGGCGGTAAAATGTTTCCTATGTCCTTACAAGCCTCCTCAGTTCTGGATATACTGCGCTTTGCTCTAGAAGAGAAACACATTCCTGTATATATAAACACTAAGGCTAAAAAAATTGTAAAGAAAAAGAATGAATTTATTATTTCTAGTACAGATGATGCTACATACAAGTGTGAAAAGTTGATTATTGCTACCGGTGGTAAATCCGCCCCTAAAACCGGTTCTGACGGCTCTGGATATACCTTGGCTAAACAACTAGGCCATAGTATAATATCTCCTGCACCAGCCCTTGTGCAGCTTAAATTAAACTATAACAGATTAAAGGCTTTATCTGGAGTAAAATTTGATGGTTATGCAGAAATATTTATAAATGATAAATGTGTACAAAAAGAATTTGGAGAAATACTCTTCACAGACTATGGTATTTCTGGCCCTCCAATTCTTCAACTTAGTAGAATTGCATCCCTTGCAATAATTGAAAATAAAAAAGTATCTTTAATAATTGATATGTTACCAACTACTCCGCATAAAGCGCTAAATGATTTTTTATCTAATCATTGGTCAATATTTGAAGATCGTTCGGTTTATGATTCATTCATTGGAATAATTAATAAGAAAGTCATTCCAATAATTTTAAAAGAAGCAAGAGTAGAAGATATTCATAAACCTTGCTCCAATCTAAACATAAAAGAAAAAAAAGCTATATATGAACTTCTAAAAAAATGGAAATTCGAGATTTCTGGCACTAATTCTTTTGCCAATGCTCAGGTAACTGCTGGAGGCATTAATACAAAAGAAATTAATGCTGATACTTTAGAATCTAATATCGTTTCAAATTTATTTTTTGCAGGAGAAGTATTAGATGTAGATGGGGATTGTGGTGGTTATAATCTTCAATGGGCATGGAGTTCTGGTGCGATTGCAGGGAAAAGTGCTTCCAAATAAATAGACATATAAAAACCGACTTTTCTTTAATAGATAAGTCGGTTTTTATATGTCTATATCCTAAATTTAAATTACTTAAACCAAGTACTTTCTAACAATGTAAGCTCAGTTCCATCCTCATTTACAATTTTATGTTTACATATTGTTTTACTTTCTTCTCTTATAATTTCCGTGCTTACATTTACGGTTTCTCCATAGGTTGTTTCCTTTATGTATGTTACCCTAATGTTCTTTAGTTCATAATTTAGAACTATATCCTTAGGAATTGTTTCTAACGCCCACGCCACATATTTAACATTATTTACATGCATATTTGTATCAATGTCACTATACCTAACATTAAAACTTTTCTCTTCATGAACTGTATTTATTCCTTGTATATCCTTAATGTTTAAAGCATCATTATTGCTGTCATCTATTCCATAGACCTCATACATATCACTGATAATTCTTATTGGTCTTCTTCTATCTGTGTTTATTAGAATCCACACAGAACTTGCATATCCTATTTTATTTCCTCTTCCATCAATAATTTCATATTTTCTATAGGCATAAAATTTCCTAAATGAATGAGCAAAAGTTTTTACCTTTATAGTTTCGTTTAGCAATGGATATGACTCCATTGTTATATCCCATTTATATAATACCCAAGCCATCTTGTTCTCTTTAAGATAATCTACCCCTACTCCAAGTATTTCACTTTGGTACATTGCCATATCCCCAAGATAATCTATAATGCTCGTAATTAAAGCTCTTTTATGAATATCTACTTCATAATAATGAACGTTATAATTTCTATCTGTAATTACTGGAATTCTACTCATAATACCACCCCTATATTTCTTATTATTACATCGTAATTATTAATTTTTAATTTTTAATTTTTAATTTTCTTCATTACTAAAATAATATCAAACTAAAGTAATCGGGTAAACATTAACAATCAAATGTTTACATAAAGTTTTATATTGCTATCTACATAAATTTATAAAATTCTTTATATCTATGTAATTTTTATTAAAAAAGTGCTAAAATATTAATGTCGGTATTCATTTATGAAACTGAACTATTAATAAGGCTTATAAATAAGGTCGACTTATATCCTTATGGAATAAGAGCGGAGGGAAAACATGATTACGAATTCTATTAAAAGAAGAAAAGCAAAAACAAATCAACTTACAACAATCGGTATGCTATCAGCTATTTGTGTAGTACTAGGATTAACTGGGTATGGGTTTATTCCACTTCCAGGTGCAAAAGCAACAATTATGCATATTCCTGTTATTATAGGTTCAATAATTGGCGGCCCAATCGTAGGAATGACTATAGGACTCATATTTGGGATTTTTAGCATTATGCAAAATATTATGGCTCCAAATATATTATCTTTTGCCTTTATAAATCCTCTAGTATCCGTATTGCCAAGAGTTCTTATTGGTCTTACTTCTTATTATGTTTATAAACTAAACTTTACTAAAAATGATAGCCTAAAAATTGGCCTTGCTACCGTAATCGGTTCTTTAACTAACACCTTTGGAGTACTTACTATGATATATTTTCTATATGCAGCTAAATTTGCTGTTGCTAAGGGTATACCAGCATCTACAGCCGCTAAAACCATATATGGTATAGCTATACTAAATGGTGTTCCTGAAGCCATCATAGCTACTATAATTACAATACCTGTTGTACTTTCAATAAAAAAAATGAAAAAACAATAACATTTTAATCTCCACTAATAAAGTAAAAAATGAAGACACCTAGCATTTGCTAAGTGTCTTCATTTTTTTATGCGTTTAATTTAGTCATTAATTCTTCTATATTAAGACCATGAACCATTGCTGCTTCTTCTAATGTTTCAGCTTGTGCTGAAGGGCATCCTACGCAACCCATTCCAAATCCCATTAATATCTCTACTGAATCTGGAAATTGTCTTACAACTTCTCCTATTGTCATATCCTTAGTTATTTTCATATCATCTACCTCGCTTTTTTAAATTTGAAATAATTGTACCATAATTAGCTACTAATTAAAATAATTATTTAGTAACTAATTATCATTCTCATTGTACTTTATTTAATTGAATTTTACAAGTACCACTTTCTAATTTTAATTATGACCTTTTATGCATAACTATATGTCTCAATCTACTATATTTCTGTTAATACCATAGTTTGATCTCTTTTAGGTCCTACTGATACTATGGAAATTTTTGTTCCTGTAAATTCTTCTATTCTCTTTAAATATATTTTTGCATTTTCAGGAAGTTCTTCATAACTTCTTGCATCTGCAATACTCGCGTCCCATCCATCAAATTCTTCATATACTGGAACACAACAAGCTAAATCCTCTAGACTTGCTGGGAAATAATCTATAACGCTTCCTTCAAATTTATATCCTACACATATTTTAATTTTTGGGAGTCCCGCTAAGGTATCTATTTTAGTTACAGCAAAACTAGTAAGACCTGAAATTCTTGCTGAAGTTTTTAATATAACAAGGTCAAGCCATCCACATCTTCTTGCTCTGCCTGTTGTCACACCAAATTCAAAGCCTTTTTCGCGAATCCATTCTCCTACTTCATCATTAAGTTCTGTTGGAAATGGTCCTTTTCCTACTCTTGTAGTATATGCTTTTGCTATTCCTATAGCATTTGTTATCATAGTAGGCCCTATTCCTGTTCCTGTACAAACTCCTCCTGCAATAGTGTTAGATGAAGTTACAAAAGGATATGAACCATAATCTATATCTAGAAGAGTACCTTGTGCCCCTTCAAATAAAACATTTTTCCCTGATTTTATTGCATCATAAATTTTAACTGATATATCTTTTACAAATGGTCTCATTCTCTCTGCATACTCTAAGTACTCAGTATATATTTTATCAAAATCTAATGCTTTTCCACCCAAAACTTTTGTTATAATATCATTTTTCATTGATAAACTGGTTTTAAGTTTTTCTTTAAAAACATCTTTTTTAAGTAGGTCACACACTCTTATTCCGCTTCTTTCAAACTTGTCAGTGTAACATGGTCCTATACCTTTTTTTGTAGTTCCTATATCATTTTTACCTCTTGCTATTTCGTATAAATTATCTAACTCTCTATGGTATGGCATTATAACCTGTGATCTATCACTGATCATTAGTCTTTCTGGAGTTATGTTTTCACCTAATGCTTCTAAGTAATCAATTTCTACAAATAACGCTTTTGGGTCTATAACCACCCCATTACCTATTACATTCAATTTATCTTTATATAATATTCCTGATGGTATTAAGTGTAGTTTATATTCCTTTTCTCCTACTACTACAGTATGACCTGCATTGTTTCCACCTTGGGATCTGACAACTAGGTCAGCTCCTTCAGCAAGATAATCCGTCATCTTCCCTTTACCTTCATCGCCCCATTGGGCTCCTAAAACAACAAATGCTGACATATAAATTCCTCGCTTTCAATTATTTTTACAATAAAATTCATTTCATACTAAGTTCAAAAATTTTACTGATCATATGTTTACTTACTCTTTAAATTATACACGTTAACTGTTTAAATAACCAATTATTCAAGTCACTTCTTCTTAATATGACTTTTCTACTATGTTTCTCGCTACTACTACACCAGTTGTAGATGCTTGCATAAGTCCTCTAGTTATTCCCGCTCCATCTCCAATGGTGTACAAATTACCAATAGATGTTTCAAATTTATCATTTGTACTAATCTTACTAGAATAAAACTTAACTTCCACTCCATATAGTAATGTGTTCTTGCTATATAACCCTGGTGCTATCTTGTCAAAAGCCTTTAACGCTTCTACAATGGATGTTAAATGCCTTTGTGGCAATACAAAGCTTAGGTCACCTGGCACTGCTGATTTTAGAGTAGGAACAGTAGTTGATTTAGCTAATCTATCATAATCTGTCCTTCTTCCCTTTAGTAAATCCCCCAGTCTTTGAACCATTATACCCCCACCAGTTAACATATTACCTAACTTAGCTATATACTTACCATAATCGATAGGTTGATTAAAGGGCTCTGTAAATGTAGTAGATACAAGCATTGCAAAATTTGTATTAGTTGTTCTAAGCTCTTTATCTGAGTAGCTATGACCATTTACAACAGCAAGTTTATTATCATCATAATATTCAGCTGAGACTACTCCACCGGGGTTCATACAGAAGGTTCTAACCTTACTGTCAAAGGTATCAGAATAATATACTAATTTTGCTTCGTATAAATCCTTTGTTAGATGGTCCATAACAGAATTAGGAACCTCTACTCGAAGTCCAATATCTACTGCATTGTTAGTAACCACAATATTATGTTTTTTAGCTTGATTTGAAACCCACTCTGCTCCACCTCTACCTGGTGCTGCTACAACGTAATTTGCATTAACTTTAACCATACCTTCACTACTTCTTAATAAGACTCCAGTGGCTTTGTTATCTTCTACTAATATTTCTTCTACTTCACTAAGTTCAACGAATTCTGTGTTTGTATTATCCATTAAATGATGGTACATAGATTTTAAAACTTCATAGGCAAGTTCTGTTCCTAAATGCCTTACAGGACATTCAATAAGGCGAATATTATGTTTGCTTGCTTCATATTTAACTTCTTCAACTTTGTCACTATTAAGTCCATATACTTTTTCATTTGCTCCAAATTTTATGTATATATCATCACAATACTTAATTAATTTTTTTGATTCATCTTCAGAAAAATATTCAAGAAGTCTTCCACCCACTTCAGGGCTTAGCGAAAGCTTACCATCCGAAAAGGCTCCTGCACCTGACCATCCAAATGTTATACCACAAGGATTACATTTAACGCATTTGCCACCGTTATCTCTAGCTGGACATTTTCTCTTCTCTATACTTCTTCCCTTGTCAACTATAAGTACACTAAGTTCAGGTTTTTTATTAGAAATTTCTAGGGCCGTAAATATACCCGCAGGTCCAGCTCCTACAATAACTACATCGTAAAAATTTTTCATCTCACTGTTCCTCCTGTCTTCTTCGACTTAAAATAAAAGTTATCCATGTTTTTATACCTACTTAATAATATCAGAGCAGTTTAACTCAGTCAATACAAAATGCGAATACTAATTAAATATTTGCACTAATAGTTCGTATATATTCGGATTACTAACTTAAAATGAACAACACACTTACTCACAATACTGAATAAGTGTGTTGTTCTATTCGATAACTAATTATAATTAGTTATCGTCCCACAAATTTTCTGTCAATTTCTCTATTTCACTTCTTCGTTTTATAGTCTCCTCATTGTTAATAGTTATACACTCTGTGATATCTATAACCATTCCTTCCTCTACTTTTATTGGTAATTGTTCTTTATTTATATTAATCATTTTCCCATCTTCTAATTCTACAACAGCATATTCCACTTCAAATCTATCTATTATCCCCTTCATTTTCATCACCTTCATAAAAAAAATTGAGCCTATTTACTAATAAAACTCTTATAAACACTTATGTTATCTAGTGAAAATATTCTTTCTGAAAATTTACCTTCTTCTGTATCCCTTAAAGCCTTATTAATGTCATACATTCTAGCATCCATTATATCCAAATGATGTAACATTTCTGCTTCTGGTATCATAGGCTTTTTAGGGCTTCCATATTCAGCCTCATAATGATGAGATAATACCATATGCTGCAGTAACATGGATACTTCCTTGCTTGCTTTCACTTCAATACTTGCCGTTTCTATCATTTTAATTCCCTGAACGATATGGCCTATTAGTTGCCCTTCCACTGTATATGTACTTACAATTCCAAGCTCACTAGCATCCATTTCATATATTTTACCAATATCATGAAGTATTATACCTGCATAAAGTAAATCCATATTTAGAAAGGTATAAATTTCACTTAACTTTTCTCCTGCCTTAAGCATAGTTGTCGTATGATATAAAAGGCCTGATTTTACAGCATGATGGTTAGATTTAGCCGCAGGATAATACATTAACTTTTCTTCATTATCACTTAAAATATTTGTGACTATATTTTGAATATCTATATTGTTAATTTTAGATAGGTAATTTAAAATATCATCGTACATACTTTCTGGAGAATATGGTGCAACTGCAACGTAATCTCCAATTTTAACTTCATCTTTTTCTTCAACAAGTCTTATAGCTTCAATTTTTAATTGAAGTTTTCCTCTCCACTCATTTACACTGCCTTTAACTTTTACTAAAGTATTTTGTTTAAACTTATTTTCTAATTCCTCATTACATTCCCAAAGCTTTGCATTTATATCCCCTGTGACATCCCCCAAATTAAAATCTAAATATTTATTTGTATTACTATTGTTGGGAACCTTGCTATCTACAGATTTTATAATATAAAATCCTTCAATCCTGTCGCCTTTTTTTATTTCACTAATTTTTTTCATTTCCATATTTATCTCCTTATATTGTATTAAACTTATTATATATTAACCCCATAGTAACATATTCATACTACATTATATAGTAATCTTAATGACGAGTAACCCGTTTTTCGAAAAAAGATTCAGACTAATATTAGCCTGAACCTTTAAATTTTTTCTATATATTTTACTTTTATTTAAATGATTACTTATTTTTTGTAAAAATACCATTTTCAAGTATATCTATAATTTGGTCAACAACAAGATCATAATCTAAATTTTCTTCATCAAACATTACATATTTTAAACCTATAAAGTTTGAGATTCCCATAAGAAGATAACTTATAACCATAGGATCACCTTGTATTACCTCTCCTGCCCTCTGAGATTCTGTCATTCCACTCAAATACCTAGCCGCAAAGTTATCATAGTAGTTAATAAAAAGATTTTTATCAATATATAATGCTTCCCAGATTATATTATAAGCATGCTTATTTTCTCTAATATAATTAAGAAAGGTTTTAAGTCCAACTCTTTCTTTTTCTCTTCTTCCTTGCACCAACTTAGTTTTGGTGCTTATTTCCTTACGAATCTGATGACTGTATCTAAACAGAAGATATTTATATAGGTAGTACTTATCTTGAAAATATATATAAAAGGTTCCTGTAGCTATTCCCGATAAGTTAGTTATATCTACTATTGAAGTATTGTAATAGCCCTTCTGGTAGAAAAGAGTTTTCGCAGCCTTACATATTTTTTCTAAGGTTGCCTGACCTCTTTGGGTTTTGGGCATATGTACTATCTCTTCCATACAAATTCTCCTTTCCATCCAGCAACTGTTTTTTCAAGCTTAACGTAAATAATTTCAATAAGCTTAAAAACTATACTATTTGAAACTTCTTTTGCACCATATTAATAAATCCTAGCACCAAGGTTACAAATAGCACAGGTCTCTCATACATTGATGCATGCCCTGTGCTAGGTAGCACTACAAGCTCTGAAGTACTTATAAGCTCATGAAGCCTTTCTTGTTCAGGCATAGGTGTGACATAGTCATTCTCACAGCTAACTATTAAAGTAGGCGTTTTTATTTTAGGTAAATCCTTAGTAACATCATGGTTATCTGCACTTTCCGTGAGCCTTACCATCGCATCCATGAATGGTTTCTGATTAAATACCTTGTCTACCAGTAATTTCTTTCTATTATTCACCCACTCACTATTTGCATTATAAAAATTTGGGGAATAAATTACAGGAATAGTTGTACAATAATAATTCAAAGGATCTCCTGCGCTTCTATTCCATGCAATTCCTATATCCTTAAGCCATGGTGTTGTTTTTGATGTGGTATTAAATAAAACCATCTTATCAACATATTCCTCATACTTTACCGAGAAGTTTAAAGCAACCTCTCCCCCATAAGATATACCTACAAGATTTATTTTTGTAAGATTAAGTTCATGTGTCAACGCCTTCAAAGCCTCAACCTGAATATCTAATGTGTAAGAAACATCCTCCATCTTGTCAGATCTCCCTTGGTCAAGAAAATCCAAAAGTATAAGTTGATTGTTTACAGAAAGCTCACCCTTAAACATCTGCCAGCTTAGAGTTGACATCATAATTCCATTTAGAAGGACTATAGGTTTTCCCTGTCCATATGTTTCGTAATATACTTTCTTTCCCTTAAAATTAAAATAAGACAATGTTTTACCCCCTTACTTATCATATATTAACCCTATTTCATGAGCCCTTAGCCTAAGTTCTTCTTTGAATTTAGGATGAGATATTTCAATAAGTCTTTCCACTCTTTCTTTTATATTTGTACCTCTAAGTGAAGCTACTCCATATTCAGTTACAACATAATCCACATCATTTCTTGAAAGACTTACTATAGCACCTTGCTTAAGCATGGGTACGATTTTTGATATTTCTTCCTTATTACCGGTTTCTTTACTTCTAACCATTGCAGTCGAATAAAGTGCTATAATTGAACGACCATTTTTAGCTTTCTGTGCTCCTATTGCTGTGTCTGCCTGGCCACCTGTTCCACTGAACTGAATAGGACCTATAGATTCAGAGCAACATTGACCTGTTAGATCTACCTCTATAGTTGTATTTATGGATACCATATTATCATTTTTAGCTATTATATGAGGATCATTTACATAATTTCCATCCATTATAAGAACTGAAGGATTATCGTCAAGAAACTCGTAAAGTTCCGTAGTTCCAAGAGCAAAGGTACAAACTATTTTTCCCTTGTGTAGAGTCTTCTTACTTCCATTCACTACCCCAAGCAATGCAAGCTCAACCATTCCCGAAGTCATCATCTCTGTGTGAATTCCTAAATCACTCTTACCTTTTAATGCCGCAGCTACTGCATTTGGAATACCACCTATACCAAGTTGGATGCAATCCCCATCGTTAACCATATCTGCAATGTATTTTCCTATGCTCATATCTTTTTCACTAGATACGACATCTGGAATAGATGGGACCTGGTATTCAGCTTGAATTAAATAATCTATCTCCGAATAATGAATTTCTACATCACCAAAGGTTCGTGGATAATTAGAATTTATTTCAAGTATAACAATATCCGCTTCATCAATCATTCGCCTTTCATAGGTATTACTTAATGAAAGAGAAATATACCCATGCTTGTCAGGCATTGTTGCACTTCCTACATATATATTAGGTTTTATATGAGCTAGTCTCTTTACCCCAGCTAGATGAAGATGGTTAGGAATAAAAGAAATATTCCCGTTTGGATGTGATTTTCTTAAAGGTGGGCAATAAAACCACCCATCAATATTGAATGCTTTTCTATATTCAGCCTTTAAAAACTCACCACTTGACATAGGCAGACAATTTGTGATCGTAACATTCTCTACTCTATCCGCTATGTTGTGAAGGTTGTTCATGAAAAGTTGAGCCTCTGCAGCGCCAAGTCCTGTAACAATCATATCATTTGACTTCACCATACTCAGAGCATCTTTAATAGTAATTATCTTATCTTTATAACTCATTTTCCCCCTCCAAATTATAGAATAAAAAGGCAGGCACTACCTGCCCATTTAGTTTTAAGTTATTTAATACATTCTTTTAATATACTATATATAAATATTAATTTATATATAGTGATATTAATTTCCCACTATTTCTTTTATAGATTGAAGTGGTTTCACTGCATCCCAAGCACCTTCTAAATTTGTATGACTAACTTTAGAAAGATTCATCTCTTGAGTTCCTGCTCTAAGTCCATCACCAAAGTTTATTTCACCACCAAATGGATTTTTTATAGGATCTTTTTCTAAAGCATCCATGTATTTTTCCCAGGTTACAGTTCCTTCAACTCTCTTTAATCCTTCAACAAAGAAGTGAGCTGCTATCCATCCTGTCATTGCATATACATTGTCTTTATATTCTGGAGTAAATTTTTGGTATTCTGTTAAAGCTGCTGCTCTATCTCCGTCAAACGAAACCCATCCATTACCATATACATCAAATTTGCCCTTAATTTCATTTACTACTGCTTTTGCAATAACTGGAGAAACATTAACGTATGTTGTAATAACATCTTTTTCTACTCCTTGGCTTGCTAATTCCTTTACAATTGTTGGAATTGTTGCTTGAATTGCAGCACCAATAATAAAATCAACATTGGCATCCTTAATTTTTGTAACCGCCGAGGATACATCTGTAGCCCCTGCAGTAACTTGTTCAGCTACTACTTCTACCTTTAATTCCTTAGCTTTTTCCTCAATACCCCAAAGCAGATCTTTTCCAGCATCATCATTAGTATAGATAACCCCTAATTTTTTAGCCTTAAAATCTCCCACAGCACGAGCAACCATTATTTTGCCTTCTGTCTTATAAATAGGCTGTACTGGGAATATCCCTCTGTCTGCACCTTCTGCTTTATCGTTATAAAGCTGTCCAATTCCAGTAGCCAAGTAAACAACAGGGATTCCTTTATCTTTTAAATCTTGCAGAGTTGCACCAACTACTGGAGTTCCAAAATGTCCAACCATAGCAAATATTTTATCATCTTCTACTAGCTTTGATAGTATTGCTTTCCCTTTAACTGGATCAAATTCATCATCCTGATGTACAAATGTAATTTTACGACCATTTACTCCACCAGCATCATTTATCATCTTTATATAGGAATTTATGCCAGCATTAAATGGAACTCCAACTGGGGCATAAACTCCAGATGTAGCTGCACTGTTACCAATCTTTATTTCAGTATCAGTAACTCCTTGTGCTTGTGTTTCGGTCTTCGCTGTAGCACAACCAACTAAACTACCTACCAGGGTTAACGTTGTTAAAATAGGAATTATTTTTTTCATTTAACTTTCCCTCCTTATTATATAACAATGCATTCGCATTATTTACAACTAATGTACACCTAAATAAGCTTCAATTAACTTTGGATCATTTCTTAACTTTTCTGCTTTCCCATATGTTGTAATATTTCCAAGTTCTAAAACATATGCATAATCAGCAATTTTTAATGTCTGAGCTGCATTTTGCTCCACAATTACTACAGTTGTTCCTTCTTCTTTTATCTCTTTAATAATTTTCATTATATCTTGAATAATTAAAGGTGCTAGCCCTAAAGATGGCTCATCTAAAAGGAGAATTTTGGGACTACTCATTAAAGATCTAGCAATCGCAAGCATTTGCTGTTCTCCTCCAGATAAAGTAGCTGCTGTTTGATTCTCTCTTTCTTTCAGCACTGGGAAATATTTATATACCCTCTCAAAGTTTCTTTGAATTTGCTCTGAATCTTTTATAGTGAAGGCCCCTATTTTAAGATTTTCTTCCACTGTTAAATCTTTAAATACCTGCCTACCTTCGGGACATTGTGCAATTCCAAGCTTTGCTATTTTCTCAGGTTCAAGCTTTGTAATATCATTTCCATAGAATTGAATTGAACCTTCTTGAGCCTCAATGAGTCCGGATATCTTATGAAGAGTTGTAGTTTTTCCTGCACCATTTGCACCTAAAAGCGCAACCACTTGGCCTTGTCTAACTTCAATATTAATACCTTTTAAAGCCTCAATTGCACCATATTTAACTTTTAATCCACTTATGGACAATGCTATTTTCTTCTCCATCTTATTCATCTCCATCATTTCCTAAATAAGCTGCTTGAACGTCCTTATTTTGTTGAATTTCCACTGTAGTTCCTATTGCTAAGAATCTTCCAAAAGAGATAGCGCAAACTCTATCGCAGACATCCATAACTAATCTCATATCATGTTCAACTAAAAGCACTGAACAGTTAAATTCGTCCCTAATCTTTCGAATCATCTTTGTAAGTTGCAACGTTTCAATATCATTTAACCCTGCAGCTGGTTCATCTAAAATGATAAGTTTTGGCTTACACATTAGAGTTCGAGCGAGTTCTACCTTTTTGAGTATTCCATAAGGCTGACCAGCTACAATCATATCTTTCCGCTCTTCGAGTTCTAAACTTTTAAGAATACTTATTGCTTCCTCTCTTAATACTTTTTCTTCTCTTAAAGCTCTTGGAAGTTTCAATGCTTGCTCAAAAATTGATGCTTTAAAATCAATATGCCCGCCAACTAATACATTATCTAAAATACTAAGTTCTCTTATAAGTTCAACATTTTGAAAAGTTCTAACTAATCCCAGCTTAATAATTTCATGTACCTGATGATCAAGTAAATTTTGAACATTATTAACTCTATCTCTAAAATATATATTTCCTGAGTCTGGTTTATAAAATTGAGTTATACAATTAAATGCAGTGGTTTTACCTGCTCCATTTGGTCCAATTAATCCAAATATTTCATTTTCTTTAATATCAAAAGATAAATTATCAACTGCTTTTAGACCACCGAAAGCAATACTCAGATTTTCAAGCCTTAGAACAACACCCTCTGGCAGTATCCTCTCTTTATTCATTTTTTTGCCCTCTCTTTTTAAATTTCTCTCTCCATTCTTTGATATCATGCCCTATGTAGATAATACCGTTTGGATAAAACATAACAACGAGTATTATAAGCACTCCATTAAATACATAGGATAATTGATTAAGAAATGGAATTTGTTTTAAAAATAAATCTGGAACTGCAAAAACTATAAAAGCTCCCAGAACCGTCCCAAAAATTGATCTTAAACCACCAATTATTATCATAGCTAAAAAGTCTAATGAAAGCTTTAAGTTCCATGTAGTAGGATAAGAAAACCGAATAAAATGAACATATAAAACTCCCGCTACACTTGCAAATATTGTTGCTAGTGCAAATGCTACCAATCTGTACTTTAGAAGATTTATACCCATAGCTTGTGCTGCAGCTTCACTGCCACGCATAGCGTTTAGTGCTCTTCCCAGTTGGCCATTTATCATGTTGTAAGTTATTAGCATAATTACTATTAGAACAAAAACTATTAAATAGTAAGTCGTTGTTCTGTCTAGTTTTAAAAATCCGAATAATACTGGAAATCCAGCTTGTTTTCCACTGAATCCATTGGTAAACATATTTAATTCTTCAAAGGTTTTTTTTAGAATTTCAGATACGCATAAAGTTGCAATTGCAAGATACATTCCTTCCATTTTTAATGAAACTAGTCCCACAAGAATTCCTATTAAAGTTGGAATTATCACCGCTAAAAGTAATGCAACTTCAAACGGTAATTTCATATTTATAGTCACGTAGGCAGAAATGTAAGTAGCCAGGCCCATAAATCCAGCAGTTCCTAGTGAAATAAGCCCTGAATACCCTAAAAGAATATTTAAACCCAGTGCAGCTATTGCATAAATAAGTGTTCCACCTATAATTGTAATATGGCTTGTTTTAAGCATTCCAATATTTGCCAAACTAGGGATAGTAGCGAGCACAATACCAAATAATATAAATTGAAAACGTGGATTTCTTAGTTTTTCTATTATTATTTTCATATTCACACCTATACTTTCTTTACAATTTTCTTACCAATAAGACCATGAGGTCTAAATACCAAGAACACAAGAATAAGGATATATAATATTTGTTCTCCCCATATTGAAGACACATAATATAATAATAAATTTCTGCTAATTCCTATGATATAAGCACCTAATACAGGACCATAAAAGGACTGAAATCCTCCTAACACACAAGCAATTAAGGCATCAATCTGTATTCCATCCATTAAATTAAGCGTAACTGATGTCATAGGTGCAACCATGACTCCTGCTAAAACACCAAGTATCCCCGCAACTGCCCATGCTCCCATAGTCACGGTCTTCGTAGGAACTCCCATTAGCTTCGCAGTGTTTTCATTAGATGCAGTTGTTCTTACCGCGAGCCCCCACTTAGTCTTTTGAAGAATGAAGAAAAGACTTGCCATAATAGCGAGACCAAAAACTATATTAATCAATCCATTGTAAGAAATTGAAGCAGCCAGTAGTTTAATATCTCCACTTTCTATTAATCTTGGAAGGCGCATTGGATCCACTCCAAATAATAGTGGTACGATTCCCAGTAAGACCATCATTAATCCAAGAGTTATAATCTGCTTTGCAACAGCTGAAACTTTTTTTGTATGCCTAATTATCAAAACATCTATTAAAAGTCCCATGATCATAGCACTTATGACTCCAATAATGATTGAAAGCCATAAAGGAAGTCCAAATTTTGAAAAAAAGAATGTTACGACATAAGCGTTGAACATGCCAATTGCACCTTGAGCAAAATTTACAGTATTAGAAGTACGATAAACAATGATTATTCCAAGTGCGGCAAGGGCATAGATACTTCCCGTTTCCAAACTCCTTAATAGGATTTGCAAAAGAACTCCCATTACATTACACCCCATTTAATAACATTTGCTGCCCATACATAACCTATCCCCGCTGCAATCATAGAAATTACAGACCCATCTCTTATTTTCCCTTGTTCAAGCCCAAGATGAAGCGATAATATTTGATCAACCTGCCCCATATGACCATAGTCTTCAAGATAAATTGACTGTTCAGGTCTAAGCTTTAGCTCCTTAAGCATATCTATATGTGATGAACGCTTCATATGAAGTATTGCTAAATAGTCTACCTCGCTTTTATCAATACCTGATTTTTCAAAAGCACTATCTATACATTTGTACCAATTTGGCATTGATACTAGTTTAAGTCTATTTTTCATGACTATAGGCTCCATTAATCTTAAGGATTTACTCGCCTCATTTATATTGCCGCTATTTATAGGGTTGCATATACCTCCTATTTCAACTCCTGCAGCTCTAGATAAAGAACCGTCTCCTATTATATGAGAACCAAGTACTAGGTTTCTCCCATAATTTTTCTTAAGGATTATAGCACCTCCTCCAGCTGAAAGATTGTACATCATAGACATATTTTTATCAGTATAATCCACAAAATCCCCATTTCTATAGCCTCCAGCTATCATTATTGTATTTATAGAATCATCAGCTATAAGCATATCTTTTGCTATCTTTATTGCAGAAACAGTTGTACAACATCTATTTTGAACATCTATTCCCCAAGCATTTACGGCTCCTAGTCTACCCTGTATATATAGTGCTGAAGTGGTAAGTGGGTATTCTTTCCACTCCTCTCCCATACAAATAATAACATCTATCTCTTCTGCACCAATTCCCGTATTCTTAAGGCAGTCAAGAGCAGCCTTTGCGCCCATTTCTTGAGTGCCATCATCCGTACCTGGTACTGGCTTCTTTCTTACTCCAAGCTTTTCGAAAATTGCCTGTTCAGACCAAATACCCTTTGTAGCCTTTGCAATGTCTGCTGCTGTCATAAATTTTTCAGGTATATAAATTCCAGTGCCTACAATACCTACATTTGCCCCCATTTTAACCCTCCTGTATTTCTTTTATAATCTCATGTTTTTTAATATAATTCACAGAAAATATATTAAACATAACGCACCCCCCATGTTTATTGCATTATACAAATATTATTCTTTAAATACATTTATTGTTAATTAATTGTTTTTAATATTTATGCTTAAATGGGAATTTAAAACGCATATAATTAATATGAGTGATGCCTCATGTTTCATTTTATGTAAAATATTCAAATATTATGATTACTTTATGAAGAAAGGATGGAATAAAAAATTATTATCCTTCCTTAAAAATATATAATAAGTTGACAATACTTCTATTAAATATTTTTGTTTAGGTGTAATCCATCTATATCCGTAAATGAATTAGTAGCAATCAAAATAATATCAATTATTGTCCATAATCCAAATCCACCAAAGGTTAATAACATTAAAACTCCTGTACCTGTTTTTCCCACATAAAACCTATGAATGCCAAAGGATCCAAGAAAAATTGATAGTAATAATGCAACTAGCCAATTCTTTTCACTTATATTCCTTATGCCTGTTTTCTCCGAATTAATTAATAAATTAATCCCACAAGTTTTACAAAAATTTGATGTATCATCATTTTGAGACCCACAAATTGGACAGAACATTAAATCACCCATTCCTATTATTTTATTCCAACTACATTTTATCATATATGCAAAAGATTTAATATATGTATTAGATTTATCTGTTTAAACTGAAAAAAGGAATGGCCTTTTGGTCACTCCAATCTATAAAGACATATCTTTAACACAATTAAGCTTTTTCATATACTCACTCTCAACAGAATCTATATCCCTCTCTTGTTGTTCTCTCTTTAATTTTTTAACTATATCTATATCATTAATTTGTGAATCAGAATTTGGTATAGCACTTCTAAAAAGATCTCCAACTATATTACCTATATATTTTTTAACTTCAGGGTTATCCAGGATGTTTGCAATATCTACTGTATCTAGTTGTTTAACTTTATTTCCATAGTCCCTGTAAAATCTTAGTGCCTGCTTTATAAGTTTAGAATTATTGATACCCTTCTTCTCCATATTGCTCACATAAACAATTAAATCTTTATCTGTTTCCTCTCCTAAGTTTGATGATACAGTTTTACGGAGTGCTCCCATAATTAATATCCTACTTCTGTAGTTGCAGCAACTTCTTTATTTCCATCTAAAAATTCTAATACTAACAGTTCCTTATATCTTTCAGCAAATAGTATAGCATTAGCACATTGAGGATTTTTATTGTCTATTAATTTTGGCTCGGTTCTAATAAATTCATTTTGTAAGTATTCAAGTAGTATCTCGGCAGGACCTCCTATTATTCTAATATCTTTACAAATGTTAGGCTTGAAAGAGCTATTAATCGAACTTATTGCTTTCTCCACATACGGTCTCAACACTTGGTCCTTAATTTCTTGTAACACATTTGATTCTCCAAATGGTAGTTCGTTATCTTCTAAATATTCAATAGCATCTGATATATCATAATTACCGTCAGACCCTTCTGCAGAATTAAATTTAGTTAGTATAGATTCAATTATCGGCTGGAACCCGTGTTGAGCAAAACTACTAGCCTTAGTCATTCCAAGCACCTTGTTACCAAATTCATCTTTTTCATATTTCCAATGAGATACATCTAAAGTACCACCACCAAAGTCAAGTAGAAGCATTGGGTAACTAAATATTTCCATAGTTTCAGCACTAAGTGTACCCCCTTGTTTAAATACTTGTACATCTAAAATTTCTATATCATATGTTTTACTATTTAATGTTATAGATTGCTTTTCCATCTTCTTAATCTCATTTTTAAGAGAGACACTATGATCTATATAGTATTCCGCAGGAAGTCCAACAGCAAGTCTTACCTTTATGCTAGTTTCACCTTTAAAACTTAGCGCAATAGCATTAAGCAAGTTCAACTTATAATGGTCTGACATGTATTTGTTAGCTTCCATATTAAGCTTACCTTCTTTGTTGCCCACTGTATATAACTTTCCATTCCAAGTGATGTTACTTACTCCAGTAGCCCTTGAACCATGTTTATTTACTGATGATACCCTACTAGCAAAAGTAACATCCGTACTTGTTTTTGTAAAAGTATTTCCTATGTCTACAGTTAGTACAGAGGCTAACACTTTACTTAGCGCAGGGTATTTTTTTGATATTTCAACTAAATTCATTTTTTTATCCTCCTAAATGTTTCTTTTTATGGTTTATAACTATATATTCTGTATTAAAATGTAATATCCTTCTTTTATATTGAAATACTTTCAAATATTTGTAAACTTATATATAGACATTTATATATCTACTTATATACATTTGTAAATATATCTATAAATGTTTATATATATACCTCTTGCTACTCTTTTGTCTTATTCTCATTATATATTACTAATCTTTATATAAAAACATAACTATGTGGCTTCTTTTGATTTTACAGTTCGTTATTTGCTCTAACTAAATATTATTTAATCACCTATTTGTAAATATATATGTTTATCTACCTATATATTTATTTATATATATAGATATATCTACAAATGTAGATATATCTATATTGAACCAAATAGCCACAACAGCTCATTTGTAATAGAAAATTCTTGTTATTATCTATAAAAAATAGGATAACAAAACTTTATAAGTTTTGTTATCCTATTCTTGTTTTAAAAATTTAGTAAATGATTAATCACTATAAATCACATCAAGTTTTGCAAATTTACTAAATTGACCTATCCATGCAAGCTTAACTGTTCCTATAGGGCCATTCCTTTGTTTTGCTATTATAAGCTCTGCTATATTTTTATCTTCCGTTTCAGCATCATAATACTCATCTCTGTATAAGAACATAACAACGTCAGCATCCTGCTCAATAGACCCTGATTCTCTAAGGTCAGATAGCATAGGTCTATGGTCAGCTCTCTGCTCTGGTGCACGAGATAGCTGTGATAGTGCAATAACTGGACACTCCATCTCTTTTGCAAGAGCTTTAATTGATCTTGATATTTCTGATACCTCTTGTTGTCTACTTTCTGTATTGCTACCAGACATAAGTTGAAGATAGTCAATAACTATCATATCGATACCGTGCTCCATTTTTAATTTTCTACACTTTGAACGCATATCCATAACAGAAGTTCCCGCTGTATCATCAATGAATATTTTAGCAGCCGCTAGGGGACCAGAAGCTTTGGCTATGTTTTCCCAATCCCTATCTTCTAAAGCACCATGTCTAAGCTTTGACATGTCAACATTTGCTTCTGAACAAAGTAATTTATAAGAAAGCTGTTCCTTAGACATTTCCAGAGAAAATATGGCTACGCTTTTTCCTCCCCTAAGTGCTGCATACTCAGCTAAGTTTAGTGCGAAAGTAGTTTTACCCATAGAAGGTCTTGCCGCAATAAGAATCATATCTCCCTTTTGAAATCCAGCCGTTTTATCATCAAGTTCTGGAAACCCACTAGATATACCTGTTGTTTCACCTTTATTATTAAAGATTCTTTCTATTTCTAAAAAACCTCTCTCAAGAACTGTATTCATCGGTTCTAATTCACTTGAATTCTTTCTCTCTGCTATATTAAATACCTTTTGTTCTGCAAGATCCATAACTGCTTCCACGTTGTCTTGCTTATTATAACAATTCTCCATAATCTCAGTTGAAGCTCTAATAAGTTTTCTTAAAATAGATTTATCATCTACAATTTTTATATATGAACTTAAGTTAGCAGTAGATGGTACTGAATTACTTATCTCTGAGATATATGTAATTCCACCTGAAGCTTCTAATTTTTCAGAAGAACGTAAATGTTCGAGTAAAGTAATCATGTCAATAGGTGTATCCTTTTGGTATAATTCAAAAATAGCGTTAAATATAACCTTATGAGAATCTCTATAAAAATCTTCAGTTATTAAAACCTCCACCACCCTTGATATGGCGGTTTTATCAATAAGCATTGACCCAATTATTGATTGTTCTGCTTCTAAATTATAGGGTAAACTTCTAAGAGGTGTATCCATTTTTTATCGCTCCTAAACTAATTATATTAGTTAAAACTAATTGTATTAGTTAAAAAACTAATTTCATTAGTTGTTCTATGTTTGATATAGCTTTTGTTTCAATGTCCACAAGACCAATAGGTACTTCTTTTTCATTGTCCTTTGGAAGTATAACCAGCTTTATTCCCTTTCTCCTTGCGCCGTAAACTTTTTCGAATATACCACCTACAGGTTTTATAATGCCTCTTAGTGATATCTCTCCAGTTACTGCAACGTCTTGTCTTAATGGCTTATCTAGGAGTGAACTGATTATACATACCGTTATAGCCGCTCCCGCTGAAGGTCCATCAATTTTACCGCCACCTATTATATTTACATGTATGTCATAATCCTTTATATCTCTATTAGTAGTTTTTCTTATTACGGATGCAGCATTAAATACTGAGTCCTTAGCCATACTTCCAGCCGTATCATTGAATCTTACTTGGCCTTTACCACTTTCCTTTGCCTCAAACACTGATGTTTCTATTTCAATAGTTGACCCTATATAGCCTGATACTCCAAGTCCATATATATGCCCAACTTCAAATTTAACCTCATTATTTAATTCTTCATATGGAGTTAATCTACTTATAGATATAATATCTAATAAATCCTTAACCTCAATTTTAACTTTAGAATTAGATGATATTTCCCTATTATGCAATACATATCCATAAGCATCCGCTAAAATATTTATAGCTTTTCTTCCCTCAATAGTATATCTACTAATAGTCTCTGCAACTCCATCACCAACTTCAACCTCTAACTTATTCGCAGCGTTTACTACGATATTTTCAATATCCACAGCAGATAATGGTTCGAAATAAACTTCAGTACACCTTGACCTTAGTGCCGGACTTATTTCTGATGGTTCACGAGTTGTAGCGCCTATTAAAACAAAATCTGCTGGAGCACCTTTATCAAACAAATATTTTATATATTTAGGTGTGTTTTCATCCTCAGGATCGTAATATGATGATGAAAATTCAACTCTTTTATCTTCTAATACTTTAAGTAATTTATTTTGGAGTATGCTATCGAGTTCTCCTATTTCGTCAATAAATAATACCCCTCCATGAGCCTTTGTTACAAGACCCGTTTTTGGTTCTGGGATTCCAACATCAGCTAAATCTCTTTTACTTCCCTGATATATTGGGTCGTGTACAGAACCGAGTAGTGGATTTGTTATTTCTCTTGGGTCCCATCTCAGCGTTGTACCATCCACCTCTACGAATTTAGCATCTTTATCGTAAATTGTATAGCTTAACTTTTTAGCTTCCTCAAGAGCAAGCCTAGCTGCAGTGGTTTTACCAATGCCTGGCGGTCCATAAAGAATAATATGTTGAGGATATGGCGATGCCATTTTAGATAGCAGAGATTTTATTGCTCTTTCTTGTCCAACTATCTCGTTAAAACACTCTGGTCTTAAAATAGCTTGTATATTTTTAGTAAGTTTTCTCCTATCAAGTGCTTTTAACTCTTCATATTTTTTAAGTGTTTTAGCATTTTCAGGACCCTTTTGTTTCTTAATTATACCAAGTCTTACTTCGTCAATATACTTATCTTGCTTTTCCATTAGGTTTTTTTCTACTTCAGCCTCAATCTTATTTTGGACATATCTTTTAGCTATTTCTTCAGTGAGCCACTCATTAGTATTGTCTAGCACCTCATGTATATTTTTCTTGTTAGGTACTACTTCTATACCTTTACCATTACTAATAATTTTATTTAAAGCATATGCTCTTCTATATATATCATCACTTTTAATATATTTTTGAAGTTTAAACTTTACAGTTTTCGCTTTTATACTACTCTCATCTATTACATTTCTCATTATTTCATATAAAACGTCAATTTGGGTATCTATTGGTAACGCATCTTTTGCCATCTCTTCTCCTGCTTTATTAACGAATAATGTATTCAAAATTAGTCCGCTCTAATAAATAAAACTATCATTTATTTACTAAAGCGTTTCCCCCCTCCGTTTTATATAATTATTACTCACAAACAAGAACTTTTATCTTAGTAGATATTTCTGGATATATTTTAATTTCTACATCATAAGTTCCTAATAATTTTATTGTGTCTGTTACTATTTTCTTTTTATCAATATCTAAATTACATTGTTTATTTAAAGCTACTGCTATATCTTTAGTTGTAATTGCTCCAAAAAGTTTTCCATTTTCTCCAGCTTTCATAACCATTTTTATAACTTTATCTTTAAGCTCATTAGCTAATTTCTGCGCCTCTTCAATTTCAGAAGTCTTCTTTTTTCTTTCATTTTCATCTTTCCTATTTAATATGTGCATATTGGCATCTGTAGCTTCCTCAGCAAGTTTCCTAGGAAATAAAAAATTCCTGGCATACCCATCTGCAGCATTTATCACATCGCCCACTTTACCTACACTTTTAATATCTTTTAATAATATAACCTTCATTATTTTCCACCTTCCCTTAAGTATTCCTGTATAGCACTATTTAATTTTGCTACTACTTCTTCCATTGTAAGTGACGTAAATTTTGTTCCAGCCATAGTCATATGTCCGCCTCCCCCTAAAGTCTCCAGGATTAACTGCACATTTATTTTTCCAAGAGACCTTCCGCTAATAAATATTTCATCTCCTATTTTAACAACTACAAATGACGCTTCGATACCAGTAATGTTTAGAAGTTCATCTGCTGCCTGAGCAGCGAGTACTGTATCTTCTATAGCTTTTGGACAAACTGCTACGGCAATTTCATTTTCAACTTTTGCTGATCTTATAATATCAGTTCTTTTTAAATAAACATTTAGGTCATCAGAAAACATTTTTTTCACATCCAAACTATCTGCACCATGACGCCTTAAGAAAGCAGCAGCTTCAAATGTCCTAACCCCTGTTTTAAAATAAAAATTCTTTGTATCCACACATATCCCTGCCAAAAGGCACACCGCTTCTATATGTTTAAGCTTTGGTTTATCTACCATATATTGAATCATTTCAGTAACTAATTCAGAAGCAGATGACGCATAAGGTTCCATATAGCTAACCACTGCACCCTGTATAAAATCCGGTGACTTTCTATGATGGTCAATTATAACTACTTTTTCTACTTCTTTAACTATTTCAAAGTTTTGCACATAGCTTTCATTATGAACATCTACTAATATAAGCAGATTATTTGATTTTTTAACACTTTTAAATTTTTCGGTTGTTATAAAAGTATTTTTATAATCTACATCTTCTGATATTATATCCATCATACTTTTTATGCCAGTATTTATTCCTTCTAAAATAATATAACATTCTTTATTTAAGTTTTTAATAACACTATACAGTCCTATGGCAGAACCTAAACAATCAGCATCGGGATTTTTATGACCCATAATGAAAATTGCGTCACTCTCATTTACTAAATCCATTAATACATGAGCAATAACCCTTGCGCGAACCTTAGTTCTTTTTTCAACTTCTTTTGTTTTTCCTCCGAAGAAAGATAGTTTATCACCTTTTTTTACTACAACCTGGTCTCCCCCCCTACCTAAGGCAAGCTCCTTAGCCGATCTAGCAAATTCAAAGTTTTTAAGAGGTGTATCTTCTCCTCTTCCTACTCCTATACTTAGAGTAACTGCAAGTTTGTTTCCATTACTTATTTCTCGAACATTATCTAGTATATCAAACTTTTTTTCTATTTCTTTTTCAATATACTTATCTTGAACTATAATAACATATTTATTGGATGTATATTTTTTTACCACAGCATTCACACTCTGTCCATAGCTGTTTATTGTTCTTTCAATATCTGCCATAAGGAGTGGCGCCTTATCTTCATCTGTAGTTTTAATAACATCATCGAGATTATCAACCTCTACTAGCATAACACTTTCTCTATTACCGTTAATACTTTTTATTAGATTAGTTTTTTCCGTTATATCGTAAAAATATAAAAGCATAATCTTATCTTTAATATTTTTATTTTCGTTTGTATCCACCATATTAGTATAAACTTCGTAAAAATTATCTTTTATTTTAACATTTGGGAATAAATTCTTCTTACCCTCTAAAACTTGTTTTAGGTTAAGTTCCTTAATTATATCTTTAATGTTTTTATTTAAAAGATCTTCACCTTCGAGCATTGTAGTTACACTCTGATTATACCATAAAATGTTTCCCGTATAACCTATTATTAATAATGGAAAAGGAAGCTTTACTAAAGTACTTGTGGTTGCTATATCAAGTTTAGATGAAAAGTTTTCGATGAATTTTTTCCATTCACTTTTTTTAACTTTTGAGTTGTAAATATTATACACTACTAGTATTGCGTATAATCCAAGTGCTAGCATTCCTGCTTCAATGTGTCCATAATAAAATATTATACATATGAGTAGGGCCATGGTCACCATATATATTTTATTATTAACACTAAAGTTATTATATTTATTATCCATAATAAGCCCCCATTATTTTCTTTTAATTCTATAAGGGTCAAGCTTTCTAAAATCAAAAGCCATTTCCATGAATCCTATTGAAAAGTAAAAACTACTTAGTTGTGTGAGCATTGTTAACCCTAAAATTAATACTACTACTGGTTTAGATAACTTTCTTTTGACTCTTAGATAATATGTACTTGCAGCGAGTCCATTTATAATAAATACCCACCAGGCAAGAAGCTGAGAAGCATTTAGTATATATTCTCCACCTGGTATGTTTTTCGAAGAAAATATTATGCCTATACATACTATGCCTATTAATAACGCTCCTACAATGTTAGAAACACAAACTTTGCTAAAAGGTAATACTTTATCCATTTTATAATTTAGTTTCTTTAGTATTGCTCTAGACACCATATAATTCATATAAGCTGCTATAACTGCATAAATAAATATAGTAGCCGGTATTAATATCAGAACTAGCCCTACATCTATTTGTTTTATAAGTTTAAAATTTTCATCTAACTGCTGGATCTGTTTTGTGTTTACTCCTGATTGTAAGTAAAGCGTTTTTACTTCAACTATGGATGCCTCTATTGTTTTCTTCATAAACTCTAAGTTTTTAGAAATAAAACTAATAAAACTTGTTTTTTCTATAAGTAACATAGTAAAAGCTATCGTTAATATATTAGATATTGCACAACTTATAGCTAAATACCATAGAGTCATTGTTGATGTTTTATTACGCTTAACACAATAGCCAAGCGTAATACCAACAATGCTACAAGTTATAGCAGTATATATTGCCATTATTGGATTATAGACTAAGGATGTTAAAATTACACTTAAAAATATAGACGTGATTGTTATTTTATAATTATGCCTAATATAGAGTATTGCCACAGGAATTGGTAATATTAAAGTCCCTATAAATGATACAATAGGCAGGTATCCTGTTATGATCATTATTATTGAAATTATAACAGATATAAGCGAAGCCTCTACAATTGCCTTTGTGCTAAAACCTTTATTATCTATTTTTTTATCCATTATTACCTTCCTTTTATGTGCATATATAATTTACTTAGATCTTTTCCATCCTTTTCTATATTATCTCCTTCAACTATTCCAACTTTTAGTTTCTTTTTCATACTTTCATCTACAGCTACATTGGAGTATCCTAACCTTTCTCCTAAAATATATAGGAGTATTATTGCCCCTGAAATGCAATCCAGTATAGCATCTTGAGCTACATTACTTCCCTTACTTAATAATTTGAAGAAATCCCCTATTATACATAATAGTTCAGCCTTCAAGCTTTCAATTATCCTAACGTTAGACATTATATTAAAATCTTCTTTTTTCATATTATACCATCTCCCCTTGTAGCCTTATACATATAACTCTATTTTAGTGATTTGTCCCTGTTTATGCAACTAAAGTTTATTTTTATATATGTAATTTATAATTACATATATAATGCTCCACAACATTTACATTATATGGGTTATAACTACAAGTATACTACAAATTGTACTGTAGCATATACACTTTTATAATTATATATTGATTATTTACTAAAATCTTTATATTTATTTACAAATATTATAAATAAAAAATAAAAGCAGCTACCATAAGGTGCTGCTTTCAGTCATTTACTATTCAGTAGTAAATGGTAATAATGCTATGTTTCTTGCTCTTTTTATAGATACAGTAAGCATCCTTTGATGTTTTGCACAGTTTCCAGAAATTCTTCTAGGAAGAATCTTTCCTCTTTCTGTAACATATTTTCTAAGTTTATTTATGTCTTTATAGTCGATTGCAGTTGCTTTGTCCATACAGAAAGCACAAACTTTTCTTTTCATTCTCTTCCTGTTTCCACCAGCACCGCCGCCGCTTTTTTTACGCTCGTTCATAGCCATTGTTTTTTTCCCTCCTTACCTAATATTAGAATGGAATATCTCCATCATCAATTGGTGTTATATCGCTAGCACTGCCAAAATCATTTGATCCAGCATTTGCATCGCCTTTATAGCCACCTTGATTAGTATTCGTATCTGATGTTTTATTTCCTCCCCATTCAAGGAAGTCAACTTCATCAGCAACTACTTCAGTAACATATCTTCTAGTACCGTCTTTAGCTTCATAATTTCTAGTTTGAATGTTTCCAGATACGCTTAAAAGTTTGCCTTTACTCATGTAATTGGCAGTATTTTCAGCTTGCTTACCAAATACCACTACTGGTATAAAGTCAGCGTCTGGTTGACCTTCTCTTTTAAATCTTCTATTAACGGCAATAGTAAAAGTGGTTACAGCTGTTCCTGTTCCTTGAGCAAATTTTAACTCAGGATCTTTTGTTAATCTACCAACTAAAACAACTTTATTCATAAAAGCACCACCTATTTCTCTGGATTTATTATGATATGTCTTATAACACTGTCTGTAATTCTGAATACTCTATCTAATTCTTTTGGTAAATCAGGATTTGCATTGAAATTGATTAATGTATAGTGGCCTTCACCAACCTTTTGTATTTCATAGGCTAATTTTCTTTTACCCCAAGCATCAACATTTTCAATTACTCCACCATTGTTTTCTATTACACCTTTAAATTTTTCAACATTAGTTTTAACTGCTTCTTCGTCTAATGATGGATGTAATATGAATATAGTTTCATATTTTCTCATTAATTTCACCTCCTCCCCTCGGACTAACGGCCATGCATTGCACGGCAGGGATTACAATAATAAATTATATCACTTATTAGTATAAAAAACAAGTTATTATTCTTTTAGAGGGTTTTCTCTTATAATTTTCTTTACCGCCGAATCAAATTTAATTCTTGGAAGCATAACTATTCTTGCACAACCTAAACATTTTATTTTTATATCAGCACCCAACCTAATAATTTCCCAGTTCTTACTTCCGCAAGGGTGAGTTTTTTTCATTTCAACAATATCTCCTAAATTAAAAACTTTCACTACACATCCCACCTTTGTATTCCACAACTATATAATCATAACTTTTATACTTTCTCCATTTCGAATAAATATTTCTTTAACTTTTATAATTTCTGATTTTATAAGTTCAATTATATTTTGAATGTTCTCTTCTCCTATTTTCAAACTAATACCACAGCTCTTAGTTATATAAGTAGGTGTAGGAATCACTATTACCTTAATTTGTTTTTTTATAGCTTCTCTTTCTGCTTTCATAGCTTCAAGTGTATTCTGAAATGTTACTATATAATATTTATTCAATGTATTTCACCCTATTTCATGTATTATAGTTTTATAGTCTTGTCTGCATTATTCATTAATTGTACTATGGTGTACATGTTTGATATTTCTCCAAGAGAAAGCTCATCCTTTAGATTATAAAAATCAAGACACACCCCACAAACTAATATATTTGTTCCTCTTTGTATAAGCTGTTTTAAGCTGTCAAGTACCGGTGAACTGTTTATAATAAGCTTTACCCCGCCGTTAATAAGAAGTAAATCATCAGGTATTAAATCTGCTTCTGATAATGCAAATATATAGCTTTTCATAAGAATATCTCCAAGCTTGTCATCCCCATGGCCTAGCTTATCACTAGATAGTACCAATGTAAATTTTTTCTTTTCTTTAGTTTCAGTATTTAAGACTTCACATTTTTCTTTAGATATTTTTATAAAATACATTTTATCTTTTACTTCTACAATACTCTTATATCCACTACCTTCAGCTAATTTTACTATATTGTTTTTAGCAACTAAATTATCTACAATTATTGTACTATCTCCACTTTCTATGGAATCAAAATATTTTTTAGTCTTAACTACAGGCATTGGGCATTTTAAACCCTTGCAATCTATTATATTATTCATATTATTTACGTTTCAAATTAATTTTTAATAATTAACTTAAAACTTTCACACCCCTTTCTCTAGGAAAACTGCTAATTTCATATACATTTACTGTGCTTTAGATTATAATATTCTATTATACGTTAATTAATAAATATGTAATTATTTTTAGTTTTTAATCTTTTATATATATAATGTTGTTTTATTTATTATAATAATAGTTTATTTTATCTTTTTATAATATTATTATAGACTATTTATCGTATAAATACATCAAAACAAAATTTATCTTGTTATTGATAATATTAATAGATATTACACCTTCTATTAGATGTAGTAATACTATTGTATTTTTCTTTAAAATTGGAGGGAATTATGAAAATATATTTAGATAATGCAGCCACTACATTTCCTAAACCATCGCTAGTTTATACTTCAATGATGAACTATATGATGAACGTGGGAACAAATCCTGGAAGAGGTGTAACTACTGCTTCCCTTGAAGGAAATAAGGTTATTTTGAATTGTAGGTACGCATTAATGGAACTTTTCAACTTTGATAAAGTTGAAAACGTAATTTTCACACCAAACATTACCACTTCTTTAAATACACTTATAAAAACAGTGGTAAAAAGTGGTTGGCATGTAATAACATCCTCAATGGATCACAACGCGTCGCTAAGACCTTTAAACTCTCTTTTAGAAAAAGGTATTATAGAACTAGACATAGTTCCCTGCTCAAAACAGGGCCTTATTAACATAGATGATTTTATTAATACAATTAAACCTAATACGAAACTCGTAGTTCTATCCCATGCCTCAAATATTGTTGGAAGTATTCAACCACTAGAAGCTATAGGTAAAATATGCAAAGAAAAAGGCATCTTTTTTATTATAGACTCTGCACAAACCGCTGGAGTAATACCTTTAGATTTTTACAAATTAAATTGCAACGCCCTAGCTTTTACTGGCCACAAAAGTCTACTCGGACCTCAGGGCACCGGTGGATTTTTAATTGACGATAATCTAAATGAAGCATGTACTTCATTTATGGAAGGTGGAACTGGTAGTCTTTCTTCAAGTATTATTCAACCGGATTTTTTGCCTGATAAATTTGAAAGTGGGACACTAAACGCTCCTGGTATAGCCGGACTTTTAGAAGGTATAAATTTTATTAATACGCAAGGTATAGACGCAATTCGCCAGCATGAAGAATATTTGTTAAAAAAATTTGTAGAAGGACTATTAAATATAGACACCATTAAAATTTATGGATTAACAGATAATTCTAAAAGAACAGCAACTATCTCTGTTAATTCTACAAAAATTGATAATTCAGAATTGGGATTTATACTTGATAGTGACTATGGTATTATAACAAGAACTGGACTTCACTGTGCGCCACTGGCTCATAAAACCATAGGCACATATCCATGTGGCACCTTAAGATTTGGTATTGGCCCTTTTAACGATATTAAAGACATTAATTATACCCTGAATTCTCTAAGTACTATTATAAGGAAGGTGTGATTTTTTACATGGATAAATTTCTACAAAAAATTGATAAATTAGCTATATTCTTTATTTTGTATACTTTAGTTTTTGTAATATTTTTTGGAACAATAGGCTACACCCTTCCTTTTGTACTAGCTCTTATTTTAGCTTTAACTCTTAAATTTCCAACAAAATATTTGATGCAAAAGTTTAAAATTAAAAACACTGTAGCATCATTATTTACGACTACCATTTTTTTCACTATAATTGTAGTGGTAATATCCTTAATAATTACCACTATAACTTCAGAAACGATACAACTTGCAAAAAATATTCAATCTTATATCTCCTCTAACGAAGCTAGTATAGTTGATTTTGTTAATAATTTACGGAATTATTATAAAAATTTGGACCCCAACATAATTACTAATATCGAGCTAAATATTACTAATTATATAACCAAAACTATAGATATTAGTATGAATGCATCTACAAAAATTTTTTCACAAACGCTATTATTTGTATCTACTATACCCTATGCTATAATGGTTTTATTATTTACTTTACTTGCCACATATTTCTTCACAAAAGATTTATCATCATCAAGTAAAAAACTATCGGATTTAATTCCTCATAAAAATGAAGATAGAATAACCTCCATTTTCGAAGAATCAAAAAAAATGTTTAAAAATTATTTACTTTCTTACTTATTAATAATCACTATAACATTTTTAGAAACCTTAGTTGTTTTTTTAGTTTTTAAAGTTAAGTATGCCGTTTCATTAAGTATATTGTGTGGAATATTTGATTTGCTACCTATTTTTGGTATAGGAGCTATATATCTTCCTTTAATAATAATATTTTTTATATCACATAATTATGTAGCAGCTTTAGGACTTTTAATATCTTATATAATTATAACTATAGTGAGACAAATCATTGAACCTAAAATTGTATCTACCTCACTAGGGATTCATCCTGTAGCGGTTCTAGCCTCTATATTTATAGGACTCCGAGCAAACGGTATTCTTGGAATGTTATTCTGCATGTTTTTAGTAGTTTTTTACAATATATTGAAAAAAGTTGAAGTTTTATAGAATAAAAAACCTCCTACATGGATAAAATCCAAATAGGAGGTTTTTTTATGGTAGATAAAGTTATTTTAGATTCTATGTCCAAAGATTGCACTTATAAGTTAAGAGATATTATAAGCCAGTATATCGTTCCCATAGCTAAATGCTCACGTCCTATTGTTGTTTTATGTATTGGTACAGATAGGTCTACTGGTGATAGTTTAGGCCCCCTAGTTGGAAATAAACTTAAATTTTTAGTTAGAAATGAAATTCATCTTTATGGTAGTCTTGAGTGTCCAGTACATGCTAAAAATTTATGTGAAACAATTGATGAAATCAACTATTCTTACACCAATCCTTACATTATTGCAATTGATGCTTGCCTAGGCAGTTTGCAAAATGTAGGAAAAATCATTGTTGAGGAAAAGCCCTTAAGCCCTGGTGCAGCTATGAATAAAGATTTGCCTAAAGTGGGTGACCTAAGCATAACAGGGGTTGTAAATATATCTGGTGCCTTTGAATTTATGGTTCTCCAAAACACAAGATTATATACAGTAATGATGCTTGCTGATGCTATATCAAATGGTTTATATCATTCAATACTCAAAACTATAGGTGGTCGAAAATTTAATTCTCTTTATAATGAATCAACTATAAAGGATGTTGAAGTTTAATTCCAGTATATAAAGAGAAATAACAAGAAAAGTATAATAGTCTACTTTTCTTGTTATTTCTTTTTGTATTCCAAAGTATATTTTATAATAGTGTTTGTACATATTTATTATCAATTTAAAAATATACTCAAAATTAATTTTAAAAAATATTACTATACACTCTATTACTTAATATATATTCTATTTCATCAATAGTTTTACTTCCACTATCGATAATTAAAGTTCCTTCTCTTCTTATGTTATTTTGCATGTTTAATTTTATGAGTCCACCGTCTTTAAGATTACATATAATTGCGTCACAACATACATTATTTTCTTTATTATTTACTATTGTATGTCCTCTTTTGATTAGTTCATTTTGTAAAATTACAAGTTCTTGTGAAATACATATTACCATAAAAAAACTCCTTTGTTTTTATCTTTCCCTAAAAGAATTTTTTTACTATAATATATTTACACTTATTGTTTTGGATACATAGCTTGCTCTAACACTTTGTTCTCTTCCTGCGATAAATCATACCTAGATATCCCTTTATCCACTGGTTTAGCATAGGTAGTGCTTTCGTTTCTACCATATATACTAGTTAATATAACGCCATTTTGGTTTCCATCAAGTAATGCTATTGAAAAACTCAAATCACTTCCAACGTCTTCAAAAGCTTTATATCTTATTATTGAAGTTTTTTGAACACAAGTTTTTAGCCGCCCATTTAATCCATTAAACATTTGTTTCATAACATCATTTTCTTCTTTAACTTCATCAATTTTATCTAAATATGATACAACCACATCTTCTAAATTCTTTTTATTTACCCCTCTCATTAGTTTTCTATATTTGTTCTCTAATTTATTTAAAAACCTATATGTCATTATAATTATTATTGTTAAAACAAAAACAACAACTATAAGTGATAGTATTATATATACCTCTGCATTACTTATGAAATTAAATATACTCTGCATTTTAAATTACATCCTCCCATTATGTTTCACGTGAAACATTATATATTAAAAACCTCTAAAATTCTTTCAAAATCTTCTTCTGAGTAATACTCAATTTCTATTTTACCTTTGTTTTTATTTTTAGAGTTTATAAAAACTTTAGTACCAAAATGATCTTCTAATTTATTCAATACATCTTTATAGTATATATTGTTTTGTTTTTCAACCACTTTCACTTTTTTTTCGTCATCATAATTTTTTACTACTTTCTCTGTTTGTCTAACATTAAGACTATCATCTATAACCATTTGTGCAATTTTATGTTGAATTTGTTTATCGTTTATTCCGAGTATTGCCCTTCCATGGCCCTCAGATATTACCCCATCTATTATGTAATCTTGAACTCTTTCATCTAAGTTTAATAATCTCATGCAATTTGTTATAGCTGTTCTTGACTTGGATACCTTTTTACTTATATCTTCCTGAGTAAGATTAAAATCTAATATTAGTTTCTTATATGCTATTGCTTCTTCAATAGGATTTAGATCTTCTCTTTGAATGTTTTCTATTAATGATATTTCTAATACTTTTTTATTATCTACATTCATTATAACTGCAGGTATATTCGTTAGTCCAATACTTTTAGCTGCTCTGAATCTTCTTTCACCTGCTATAATTACATATATATCACCTTCTTTATTCAATATGATAGGTTGTATCACACCATGTTCTTTTATTGATTGTGCCAATTCAGATATTTTCCCAGGATCAAAACTTTTTCTTGGTTGATCTTTGTTAGCTTTTATTAAATTCATAGATACTTTTATAATTGAAGAACCATCCTCTAGAACTTCTTCTTCTGGTATTAAAGCACCAAGACCCTTACCCAACCCAAATTTTTTGCTCAATACTAATCATCTCCCTTGTCTATTTAAAAATTCATTTACTAGTTTCGCATAGGCTTCTGCGCCCTTGCATTTGTCATCATACAACATAATCGGAAGTCCAAAACTTGGTGCTTCTGCCAGTCGTATATTTTTAGGTATAGTTGTCTCGTAAACTTTATCATTGAAGTATTTTTTAACTTCTGATACAACCTCATTACAAAGTTTTGTTCTATTATCATACATACTCAAAATTATACCCTCAATTTCCAGCTTTTTATTTAAAGATTTTCTAATAAGGCTTATGGTATTAACTAATTGACCAACACCTTCTAATGCATAGAACTCACATTGAATAGGTGTAAGTACAGTATCTGCTGCAGTAAGTGCATTTATAGTTAGTATTCCAAGGGATGGTGGGCAATCTATAAAAATATAATCAAATTCACCGTCTATTTCTTTTAGCTTTTCCTTTAGCATATTTTCACGATTACTTCTATTAATTAGTTCTACTTCTGCGCCTACAAGTTCCATTGTAGAAGGTACTACGTATAGATTATTTATTAGCTCACATTCCTTTATAGTTTCTCTTATTGAGATATCTGATGTTAATAAATCGTACATTGATAAATCTATCTTTTTTTTATCAAATCCGAGTCCACTTGTAGTGTTACCTTGAGGGTCGATATCTATTGTTAAAACTTTTTTACCCCGCATAGCTAAATATGCACATAGGTTTATATTCGTAGTAGTTTTACCTACCCCGCCCTTTTGATTAAAAATACATATAGTTTTCATGACTACACCTACCATTCATAATGTTATTTTTATTTTCATAAGTTATTTTGATATAAAGTTCTTTATATTCTATAAAGCTATTATATATTTATGTGTAACAATTTAATAGTCTTTTCTCAAAAAAATATAAAAAAGAGAATGTTTCACGTGAAACATTCTCTCTTTATATACACATTATTTTTTAGGTATTCTTATTGTAACTTCTATACTATCTTCTAATTCCTTAGATCTATATTCTGCATTTATACCATACTTTTCGAAAACTTGTTTAATCGTATTTATATATACTCTAGGCGAAAAAATTCCTTTAATTTTTTTCTTTCCCTCCACAGCTACTCCATCCCTGGATAACTTTAATAATTCTCTTTCAATAAGTTGTTCTGTGAATTTAACATTAAGCGATTTATCAATAATTACTTTAAGCACTTTCTTTTGAATATGTATATCAGGCAATTTTAACAGTGCTCTAGCATGTCTTTCAGTAAGTTTATTCTCTACCAAGACATTAGTTATTTCTTTATCTAGTTTTAGCAATCTTAGTTTATTAGCTATAGTTGATTGTTTTTTTCCTATTATTTGAGCTAATTGTTCTTGTGTGTAGGAATGATCTTGAATAAGATTAAAATAAGCCACTGCTTCTTCTAAAAAATTTAAATCTTCTCTTTGCAAGTTTTCCAGTAATGCAATTGCAGCAGAATCTTTATCTGTAATATCTATAATAATTACTGGAACCTGCTGTAATCCTATTTTTTTAGCTGCTCTTAGTCTTCTCTCGCCCGCCACCAATTCATATCTGTTTTCTCCACTTTTTCTAACTGTTAATGGTTGAATTATCCCGTAAGATTTGATTGACTGCGACAGTTCCTCAATAGTTTCTTCATTAAAATGCTTTCTAGGCTGATAAACATTTGGCGATATTAATTCAATAGATACATAATTTACGTTGTTTTGCATAATATAATATACCATCCCTCAAGTTTTTTCCTTATATTAACAGTTCTCTCTTTTTGTCTAATTTCCTTCTTTTTTTTTATTAAATCGTACGACAAATTATAACATTATAACAGTGGATTTTTAGAAACTATACCTGCTTTTCTAGGATACTGCTTATGAGTTCCAGAGATTTTACTTATTATTATAAGATTATGTTTTAAATCACTGTCTTCAATTTGGACTTTTTCTATATGTTCGATTCGTCCACCTAATTTCCTTATTGCATTTTGTGAACACTTAATTTCATCTTCAGCAGCAGGTCCCTTCATTGCAACAAAATATCCTCCAACCTTTACATAGGGTAAACAATATTCACTTAAAACTGTTAAATTAGCAACAGCCCTTGAAACTGCAATATCAAACTTTTCTCTATACTGATGCACTTGTGCAAAATCTTCTGCCCTACCATGAATTGCACTAATATTCTTTAGGTTTAAATCTTTTATTACTTCGTTTAAAAATTTAATTCTTTTATTCAGTGAATCTAATAGTACTATATTTATTTCAGGTTTCATTATTTTCATAGGTATACCAGGAAATCCACCTCCAGTCCCTATATCTATTACATTTTTTGCACCCTTAAGTCCTTCAAAATTAAAAACTTTCATAGAATCAATAAAATGTTTTTTTACTATATCTTCATCTTCTTTTATAGCTGTTAAGTTTATTTTTTCATTCCATTCCTTTATAAGTTCCTTATATCTCATAAATTGTTGGTACTTTTTTTCACTAAAATCAAGTCCAACATTATTGCTAGCCTCATTTAATATATCGAAGTATTCCATAATTCACCTCCATGTATCTTTTATTATCACTTAAATAGTAACTTTAGGTACTGAGCTATTTTTAATTCTATTTTGTTGCTCAATATATATCATTAAAACCGTCATATCTGCAGGTGATACCCCTGATATTCTAGAAGCTTGACCTATACTTTCAGGTTTGATTTTGCCTAATTTTTGCATAGCCTCTATCCTTAATCCTTTTATTTTATCATAATTTATATCTTTTGGTATAAATTTGTTTTCAAACTTCTTAAATTGTTTAATTTGGTCTAATTGTTTCTGGATATATCCTTCATACTTTGAAATAATGTTAACTTGCTCTTGTATATATTTATCTAATTTAGGTCTATGTATATCAAGTTCTGAAACTATATAATAATCAAGCTCCGGTCTCTTTATTAGCTCATATAGACTAATAGGCTTTTTTAGTGGCGTAGAGTTACAAGAAATTAAGAATTCCTCAATCTCTTTTTTATTTGTAATTTGTAAGTGTTTAATTCTATTAATTTCTTCTTCTAGTTGCATCTTCTTTTTCACAAATATATCATATCTATGTTCTTTAACAAGGCCTACGCCATATCCTATTTCAGTTAACCTTAAATCAGCGTTATCTTGCCTTAGAAGCAATCTATACTCCGCTCTTGATGTCATCATCCTATATGGTTCATTGGTACCTTTAGTAACTAAATCATCAATTAAAACTCCTATATATGCATCAGATCTTTTTAATATTAATGGATCCTTATTTTGAATAATAAGCGCAGCATTAATTCCTGCCATAAGCCCCTGAGCTGCAGCTTCTTCATATCCAGAAGAGCCGTTTATTTGACCAGCTGAAAATAATCCACGAATATTTTTAAATTCTAGGGAAAGTTTTAGATCCGTTGAATATAAACAATCATATTCTATGGCATAAGCAGTTCTCATAATTTCTACATTCTCAAGTCCTGGTACTGTTCTTAATACTTCAACCTGAACCTCTTCAGGAAGTGAGCTTGACATACCTTGAACATACATTTCCTCAGTAGTTTCACCCTCAGGTTCAATAAATATTTGGTGTCTTTCCTTATCCGCGAATCTCATTACTTTATCCTCAATGGAAGGGCAATATCTAGGACCAGTACTGACAATCGACCCATTGTATAGTGGAGATCTATGAATATTCTTTCTAATTACATTATGAGTATCTTCATTTGTATAAGTCAGATAACAAGATACCTGTTCCCTATGTATATCTTCACTTATAAATGAAAATGGAACTATCTCAGTGTCACCACATTGCTCTTCCATTTTAGAAAAATCCACTGATCGTTTATTTATTCTAGCTGGAGTTCCTGTTTTGAACCTTCGAAGTCTAATCCCTATTTGTTCTAAAGATTTAGAAAGCTCGTTTGCTGGAAGAAGTCCACTAGGTCCTTCCTCAAATTTAAGATCTCCAATTATAACTTCTGATTTTAAATATGTCCCAGAAGCTATAATTATAGCCTTAGTTTCAAAGTATGCTCCATTTTTAGTAAGAACCCCTTTTACTTTTCCATCTATTACATCTATAGATATTACTTCTAATTGTCTTAATTGTAAATTTTCCTGTTTTTCTATTACATTTTTCATTCGCATTCCATATGCTTTTTTATCAGCTTGAGCTCTTAGTGAGAACACAGCTGGACCTTTGGATGTGTTTAACATTCTTGATTGTATATATGTATTATCAATGTTTACTCCCATTTCGCCACCAAGAGCATCTATTTCCCTTACTAAATGTCCTTTAGCAGTTCCGCCAATATTAGGATTACATGGCATTAGTGCCACACTATCTAAATTTATAGCACAAATTAGTGTTTTACATCCCATTCTTGCTGCAGCAAGAGCCGCCTCACAACCTGCATGACCAGCTCCTACGACTACAACGTCAAAATCCCCTGCAAAATATTTCATTTTTATCCCTACTTTCCTAGGCAAAATTCTGAGAATATCTTATGTATGATATCTTCTTCTAAAGATTCTCCCGTAATCTCACCTAAATTCGTCCATGCATTTCGTATATCAATTGATGCCAAATCTATAGCCTTAGTATATTCTAATGCTTTTAAAGATGATTCTAAATTTTCACTTGCTCTTATTAAAGCCTGTTTATGCCTATTATTTGTAACAAATATTCCTTCAGTTTTTATTTCACCATTAAAAAATAAATCTTTAATATATTCTTTAACATGATCTAATCCCTCGCCTGTTTTTATAGAAACATTAGTTATATATTTTGATTTAAGATTTTTTAGTTCACTCATCTCTATTTTACCACCTAAATCACTTTTATTTAATAGTACAATGTACTTTTTATCTTTAATATATTCAATGATTTGCCTATCTTCATTCTCTATCTTACTACTTAGGTCTAAAATTAAGATAACTAAATCAGCCTCATCAATTTTTTCCTTTGATTTTTCTACTCCTATTTTTTCAACTACATCCTCTGTTTCTCTAATACCTGCAGTATCTACTATTTTAATTGGTATACCTTCAATATTTATATATTCCTCTATCGCATCCCTTGTAGTACCTGGAATGTCCGAAACAATAGCCCTTTTTTCCTTAACAAGAGCATTAAGTAGTGATGATTTTCCTACATTAGGTTTTCCAACTATAACTGTACTTAAGCCTTCTCTTAAAATTTTACCTTCATCTGCAGTGCTTAAAAGCATGTCGATCTCACTTATTAATGCGGTAACATCTTCATTAACCTTTTCTGCAGTTACTTCTTCCATATCCTCTTCAGGATAATCCACTGTAGCCTCTATATGTGCAATCACAGTAAGTAATTTATTTCTTATGATTTTTATTTCCCTGGAAATTGTACCTTCTGATTGCATAAGGGCTGATTTTAAACTTAGTTCTGTCTTAGCCCTTATTATGTCAATAACTGCCTCAGCCTCACTTAAATCAATTCTTCCATTTAGGAATGCTCTTTTAGTGAATTCTCCTGGCTCTGCCATTCTTGCTCCTGCGCGAATAATTTCTTTCAAAATTATATTAGTACCAACTACTCCACCGTGACAATTTATTTCAATAGTATCTTCTGCCGTAAAACTTTTTGGTCCTTTCATATAAGAAATAATAACTTCATCTAATCTGCTTCCATTTTTATCAATAATATGACCATATCTCATAGTGTAAGGTTTTATATCATGAAGTCCTCTGTTTTTTTTGCCTAGAAATATACTTCCTACCATTTCTATAGCCTTGTCACCAGATACTCTAATTATAGATATACCAGCTTCACCTATACTAGTTGCTATTGCAGCTATAGTATCGAATTCTTTCATTAAATGCTACCTCCTAATTTTATGCGTATCTATTATTATATCCTTATTAGAATATTATATCTATATAATTTCTGTAATTTTATTACATCACTATAATTTTTTTTTATAATTTAAAAAGAAAGCCCTTAGGCTTTCTTTAAATCAACTACAACTCTTCTATATGGTTCATCACCTTCACTAAAGGTATAAGTGTATGAATCATTTTGAAGCGTAGAGTGTATTATTCTTCTCTCATAAGGATTCATAGGTTCAAGTTTTAAAACTCTACCACTAGCCCTTACCTTATAGGCAATTTTAGATGCAAGTCTTTTTAGTGTCTCTTCTCTTTTTGCTCTATAATTTTCAGTATCTAATATTACTCTTCTATATTCTTCATTATGATTTTTGTTTACAACTAAGCTTACAAGATATTGAAGAGAATCTAAAGTCTCACCTCTATATCCTATTAGTAGTCCCATATTAGGTCCAATTAAGTTAATTTTAATTTCATTATTTACTTCTTTAAGTGATATTTCCGCTTCCATATTCATAGCTTTAAGTACATCAGTAAGGAAAATATTCGCTTCAAATAAAATATCTCTTTTTACTGAAACTATAATTTTAGCAGGTTTTACACCTATAATATTTAAAAACCCTCTACTACCTTCATCTATGGTTTCCACTTCTACTTTATCTCTTGTAACTTTAAGCTCATTCAATGCATTATTAATTGCATCCTCTACGGTTTTCCCCATCATTTCTATAACCTTCATATTGTGCTACACCCGCCTTTCTAAATATCAAAATTATTAGGCACTTGTGTTAAATTTGTTTTTTTGAATCTTCTAATTTATTAATCCATAGTGTTTGAAGTATTTGTAGTATGTTATTTAATACCCAATATAATACTAATGCACCCGGAAAGTTAAGACTCATAAATCCCATAAAAATGGCCATTACAGTATTCATTGTAGAAGTTTGTTTAGATTTAGCATCGTCTCCTACTACTTTTGGTTGCATAACTTTTGATGAAAAGTATGTTGTAACCATAGATAATACTGGTAATATCATCTTAGGGTCCTTTAATGTTAAATCATTCATCCATAAGAAACCAGCACCATTCATATCTAAGTTTCTAAATACATAAAACATAGCAAATAAAACAGGCATTTGAATAAGCATTGGCAAACATCCACCCATTGGATTTACTCCATTTTCTTTGTAAAGTTTCATTACTTCTTGCTGAGATTTTTGTGGATCACTTTTATATTTAGCTTGAACTTTCTTCACTTCTGGTCCAATTGCACCCATTTTAGCTGTTGATTTTGTTGATTTAATGCTTAATGGTAACAATAGCACCCTTATTAAAATTGTAAAAAGAATTATTGTTATTCCAAATGATAAATCCTCAATAGGTATGACACTATGCACTCCACTATGTATAAAGAAAAATAGCTTTTCAAGTGGAACAGTTAAAAAATCAAAATTCAAATATAAAACCTCCCGAGCGGTTATTTAACTGGATCAAATCCACCCTTATTAAAAGGATGACATCTGAGTATTCTCTTTATTCCCATAATAGAGCCTTTTAACGCTCCATATTTTTCAATAGCTTCTAAAGTATACTGAGAACATGTAGGGTAAAATATACAGCAAGGCCTTTTTATAGGTGATATATATTTTCTATAAAGTTTAATGCCCAGTATAAATATTTTTTTCATCATTAATCAAACCTGCCTTCTTAAGCAAATTTTTAAGTGCACTCTCTATTTCTTTATGATTTTTAGAATTGGAAGGATTTCTTGCAATAAAAACCAAATCATATCCAGCCTTCAATCCTTCATTGTTAAGCCTATAGCTTTCAGAAATAAGTCTTTTTACTTTACCTCTAATCACACTATTTCCAACTTTTTTACTCACGGATATTCCCAATCTATTAATATCTTTATTGTTTCTATAAATATATAGAACTAATGATACATTAGAAAAAGATTTTCCTCTCCTATATACTGTTCTAAATTCAGCATTCTTTCTAATTCTGTATTTTTTCACGTTAATGTTCAAATTAGCCGCCCTCTTTTCCGCAAATTGCAGAAAAAGGCCACATTAGCGGCCCTTATGCTGTCAATCTTTTTCTACCTTTTTGTCTTCTTATTCTAAGAATGTTTCTGCCAGAAGCTGTTTTCATTCTCTTTCTGAATCCGTGCTCTTTCTTTCTTTGTCTCTTTTTTGGTTGGTAAGTCATGAACATATCTACTACACCCCCTCGTTTTAAATCTTACATTATAGCAATCACGTTACAATCGCACATTTATAGTTTTACTATTAGATTATATATTCATAGACTTGTAATGTCAAGATAAGCATTTTCACAGAGCTGAAGCATGATTTTTTTTAAAAGCACTAATTTAACTTAAAATTATAAATTACTATTACTATTTGTGATTCGCAGATTTTTTTATATAATATTGCTGATAAAATAAGTTTCAATTCATTTTCATAGTTCACTTT
>NZ_JAENWM010000120.1 GCF_016650035.1 Clostridium sp. | reverse complement strand
TCTTTAGGTGTTTGATCAATTCCTTTATTGTAAAGAGATTGTAGTTTTTCTGTTAAATTCATATTATAACTCCTTTTGTTATACAACATTTATTATACTTTGACGTTTCTATACGAAACTTATGAAACTTAAGTACAAATACATTATACGACCAGTCGTCTTAAAAAATTTAGTTGATTGTATATTTAAAATTTAGACATGGTGAAAGGTTAGATTTTTAAATATCTTGACATTTAAGACGACTGGTCATATAATCACTATTAAGGTGATTATATTGTAGTTGCAAGCCGAAATTCAAGAATTATGAAATCATCTCAATAGTATGTTGATTTTAAATAGATGGAGGTAAGAGAATGGATCACAAAACTATGGAAAAACGAAGAATAATTGAAGACTCTATAGGGGTTATGTACTTAAATGGTTATAATGCCACAAGTGTGAAAGATTTGGTTGATGCAGCAAAAATCCCTAAAGGTTCATTTTATAATTATTTTAAATCTAAGGAAGATTATGCTATTGAATCCTTGAGATATTATATGAATGAAATAGGTGCAGATCATTTTCTGATCCTAGAAGACGCGAAAATAAAGCCATTAGATAGGATTAGGAAGTTTTATCGATGTAAAATTGACAATATGGGAAATGAGGGATTTAAATTAGGATGTTTTCTGGGAAATATATCTCAAGAATTAGCGGATGTGAACAAGGATGTTTCGGATGTGACTAATGAACTGCATCAAGAGGTTGCCAGTAAAATTCTTAAATGTATTAAAGAAGCAGAAGTGAACCAGTCATTTAAACCAGTAATAGATGCTTCAATTTTGGCAGATGCAATAGCCAATAGTTGGCAAGGGGCCTTAGTAAGAATGAAATCAAGTAGAAATAATGAACCTCTTGATGAGTTCTACATGGTATTGAATGAGGTATTCCTTAAAAATCAAGTAAGTAGTATGGGTAATGTCGAAAGTGTATAAATTATAAAAATTGGAGGACGATATGATTAAAGCAGTTTTTTTTGATATGAATGAAACATTGTTGAATTTAGGCTTACTTAAAGAGAAGTTCGATAAGTATTTTAATGATGATTATGCTATGAAGTATTGGTTTACCAAGTTGCTTCATACGTCAACGATTGTTGGTATTATGAATGATTATAGAAATTTTGGAGAACTGTCAGAAGTTGTTCTTGAAAGTGTTTTTTACGAAAGTGGTAAAGAGCTGACTCAGTCGGCCCAAACAGATATATTAGGCTCTTTTAGAAAATTGCCGGCTTATGAAGATGTTGTAGATGCTTTTAAGCTATTGAGGGACAATGGTGTCCGCGTGATTACATTATCCAACTCTTCACTTACAATGATTGAGGAGCAACTCAGTAATGCAGGTATTATAGACCTGGTTGACGCCTATTATTCTGTGGACGCAGTGAAGACATACAAACCCTTTAGTGATGTATATCAGTACGCAGCAGATAGAGAGAATTTGACAGCAGATAACATTGCTATGGTGGCTACCCATGATTGGGATCTATTTGGTGCGAAGAAGGCAGGTTTTACAACAGCTTATATTAAGCGTAAAGAAGTTATATTCAACCCACTTTATCCCAATGCTGATATTAATAAGAAAAACTTAGTTGACGTTGTAAAAGAAATCATAAAGATTAAATAGAATAAACAAGTCATGTATTGACAAGGAGGTCAAGAATAAAATGATTTTAGGAATATCGGGAAGTCCAAGGCAAAATGGTATTACAGCCCATGCGGTGAAAGAGGTTTTATCTAATTGCAAAGATGAAACCAGGTATATCACTCTTTCTAACAAGCACATTGCAGGTTGCATTAGTTGCCTTGGTTGTACAAAAGATAATAAGTGTGTCGTGGAAGATGATTTTCCAGAAATAGCGGAAGCTATGGTTAAGGCTGATGCTATAGTCCTGGGGATTCCAAATTATTATGATGTGCCAAATGCATTATCACATTCTTTATTAGAACGATGCTTTTGTTTTCGTCATAAAAGCGCATTTTTACTAAAAAATAAACCTGTTGTTATACTTTCAACTGGTTATTCGGCTGATGAAGAAAATAGTCAAGTGTTAAAAATAGTCGAAAATTTTGCAAACAAAAATAATATGAACACTGTTTCGAAATTTTTAGTAGGTGCTTTTTCACAATGCTATTCCTGTGAATATGGTTTGACATGTGTTGATGGCAATATTGTAAAAGATAATGGATTTGTTGATAAAGTAATCCCAGAAATGTTGCCGTCTAAATTTAATGAACAAAAGGAATCAATTATTAAGTGTAGAAATGCGGCAAATTTACTAAATGATATTTAACAACAAATCATTACTATCATTTAATGAATAAAAAGTTTTCAATATGTCCATTCTTGATGCACTTGATAATTGTGGACTAGAGGTTATGACAGTTAATCAGATTAAAGGGTATATGTTAGATGAAAGCCCTAATGTATCAAGAGCATTGAATAAATTAGATGAACTAGTAAATATAGAAATAGTACATGCAGACTAAACTATAGAAAATAAACTCTGCGAAGAGTATTTGGTAAGATTTTTGCACCAGACATTGGAATATCATTAACAAACGAGGCGCTAATAAGAAACTTTTGCATATCAGGGATGACACTTTTATGTAGGTGTCACCCCTATAATGTAATGCTAACATTATTATTAATTTAGAACTTATGAACTTCTGCTGCTTCAGTAAATGAACAAATGCTTGCTGTTACGTCAGAAAGATAATAAGGTGCCATTACTTCAGAAGGAAACATATTTGCAATCTTTTCATCCATTTTTAAAAATGTGTTTACTGTATCTTCAGAATCATCTAATATTGCTGTACCATAAAGTCTTAAAAACTTGTCACCGTTATGAGCTGATATTGAAACTTTACCGTCATTTTGAAGTTGATTATGGACATTCATAGATTTTGCTGCAATAAAATATAATTTTTCATTGTGTGGTATGGCAATCCCCATAGGTCTTACATCTGGGGTACCTTCTCCATTAGTTGCAAGATAGTATATTTTGCTTTCTGCTAAAAAATTCGCTATTGTTTTCATAATATTCCTCCTAGTTTGTCCTAACGGACTAAATATATTTATTTAATACAATGTGATTATTACATACACAAAAATTTATGTAAATACATCTATTTTTAACCTAATGGGCGGAATTCTCCCATCCTCATAGGTGGGAGATGGATAGCCCTTGGGTTTAGACAAAAATATTTGTATATTTTTTAGTGTAAAGACACATACTATAATCAGTAATAATATTGTGATAGGAGATGATTACTTGATTTTAGATACAAATAATCATTCAGTATTTAGACTTAATTATCATTTGGTGTTAGTTGTGAAATATAGAAGAGAAGTTATTGATGATAAAATATCAAATAGATTAAAAGAGATATTTGAGTATATAGCACCAAAATATAATATTATTTTAGAAGAATGGAATCACGATAAAGACCACATTCATTTGTTATTTAGATCAAATCCAAATACTGAAATATCAAAATTCCTAAATGCCTATAAAAGTGCTAGTAGTAGACTTATAAAAATAGATTTTTCATTGATAAGAAATAAGTTATGGAAAGAGTACTTCTGGAGTAGGAGTTATTGTCTTGTAACAACTGGTGGAGCCCCTATAGATATAGTTAAAAAGTACATAGAAAACCAAGGAATGAGGTAAGTAAATGTTAAAAGCTTACAAGTTTAGATTATACCCAAATGAAGAGCAAAGGATATATTTAGCTAAGACTTTTGGATGTACTAGGTTTATATACAATAGAATGTTAGCAGATAGAATTAAATCTTACGAAGAAAATAAACACCTAGATATTAAGGCAATAAAATATCTTACACCTGCACAATATAAAGGTGAGTTCGAATGGTTAAAAGAAGTTGATAGTCTTTCTTTAGCTAATGCACAAATAAATTCAGATAAAGCATATAAGAATTTCTTTAGGGATAAATCAATTGGTTTTCCTAAGTTCAAAAGCAAGAAAACTAATTATAATAGTTATACAACCAATAATCAGAAGGGCACTGTCTATTTGGAAAATAATCATATCAAAGTACCTAAGTTAAAATCTATGATTGAGATAAAGCAACATAGATCGTTCAATGGATTAATTAAATCCTGTACTATATCACAAGTGCCTAGTGGAAAGTATTTTATATCAATATTAGTTGATACGGAGATTGTTATGTTACCTATAATAGATAATAAAATAGGTGTGGATTTAGGCATTAAAGAATTTGCAATAACAAGTAATGGAGTGTTTTTTAGCAATCCCAAACACTTAAAAAAATCAGCAAAAAGATTGGCTAAACTTCAAAGGGACTTATCAAGAAAGCAAAAGGGAAGTAATATTAGAAAAAAATCTAAAATAAAAGTAGCTAAATTACATGAGAAAATATCCAATCAAAGGAAGATACGTTACACAAAGTAAGCACTCAATTAATTAATGAAAACCAAGTTATAGTAATTGAGGACTTAAAAGTTAGCAATATGATAAAAAATCATAAATTAGCTAAATCAATTGCTGATGTAAGTTGGGCAGAATTTAGAAGAATGCTAGAGTATAAGGCAAAGTGGTATGGCAGAAAAATAATAATAGCACCGGCAAGCTATGCCAGTAGTCAGTTATGTTCTAATTGTGGAAATAAGTCAAATCAAACAAAGGACTTAGGCTGTCGGACTTATATATGTTCCGTGTGTGGAATGGTATTGGATAGAGATATAAATGCAAGTAAAAATCTACTAAAGCTAGCAATGTAATAAAAGATATATTGTTAGAGAGGTTGGAATGACCTTGATAGCTTGGGTAAACTTGCTACAGTGGTAGTATTGACCAAGAAGCCATCCACTTCTATAAGTGGTGGTAGTTCACTAGTTACTATCATTTTAGATACTAGGAAGGGTTATATTAATCAATGAAGTGAAGATTTTTTATCACTTATTGGTATCTAATAACATTATAAATGGGTAGGATTAAAAATTTAATAGATATGCAATGTATATTGCATAATAAGAAGAAAAAATGAGTACTACACAAAAGTTATATTGTCAGTGCTACAATGGTTAGTAAACAACTTAAACTTAGTTAAACCAAAGATTATAAAAAAACATGAAAGGTCTTACCATAGGTAAGAATTATGAGGTGAATAACAATGAAAGTAGAAATTTGGTCGGATTATGTATGCCCGTTTTGTTATATTGGTGAAAGAAAGCTTGAATTAGCTCTTGAACAAACTGGAATGAAGGATGACGTAGAGATAGTCTTTAATTCTTTCGAATTAGACCCTAACGCAAAGAAAAGCTATGATGATAACATAAATCAACTTATGGCTAAGAAATATGGTATGAGTATTGAACAAGCAACGAAGAATAATAATAATATTATTAAAGCTGCAAAAGGAGTTGGCTTGGATTATAATTTTGAAAATTTAAAGCGGACCAACACATTTGATGCCCATCGTTTGTCACATTATGCAAAGGAAAAAGGCAAGTTGAATGAATATACAAAAGCCATTATGAAAAGCTATTTTACTGATTCATTGAATATATCGGATTTTGATGTTTTAACTTCAATTGCGGTAGAAGTGGGATTAGATAGAGCTGAAGCATTAAAAATTTTAGAATCATCAGAGTTCGCGAAGGAAGTAAGGCAAGATGAGTCAAATGCACATTCACGTAAAATAGATGGAGTTCCATATTTCTTATTTGATGGAAAAGAAGCAGTACATGGAGCACAAGCTGTTGATACTTTTGTTTCTGTGATTGAAGGGTTAGAATAAGTAATAGTAAAAACAATCATTAATACAAAAGCACTCATTAGATTATGAAATACTAAATATGAACTACTTATCCCTGCAACCTAGGTTATTAACAGCGATGGTACTATTATTTTATCATCAGTGGATTACGATTATACTCAAAGATTAGACCCTGTAGAAGCTATAGAAGTTATTAAAAGCAGTAGTTACTAAAGTATTTTAATTATAGAAATAGATATCTACTATGTATACGATTATTTTGAAAGGAGATTTTAATATGAAAATAGCTGTTAGATATTATACGAAATCAGGTAACACAAAAAAACTTGCAGATGCAATAGCAAAGGTAGCAGGAGTTGAAGCACTTCCAGTTAGTGAGCCACTTAGGGAGGATGTTGACATTCTGTTCCTGGGAAGCTCTGTCTATGCTGGTGGGGTGGCAGGTGATGTTAAAAAATTTGTTTCTTCAATTAACGTAACCGTTGGAGAAGTTGTGAACTTTAGCACTGCTGCTTTGATTGAGTCCACATATAAACAGGTGAAAAAAGTTGTGGAAGCAAAAGGAATTCAAATGTCAGATAAGGAATATCACTGTCGTGGTACATTCACAATGCTGCATAGAGGAAAACCTGATAAAAATGATATTCAAAATGTAGCTAATTTTGCAAAAGAGATTATTAAGAGCTAATAATTCTATAGAATAATTGTTACTACTCAGGGTAGTAACCGCAAAAAAATCCAATCTTAGAGTGTAATAGAATAAATGAAGTGTTCGTTTAGAGTATACCGCAGACGAACGCAAACTAATAGCCTTTAAAGTGGAATTATATGGAAATGATAGCAATTGCAGTAAAGGCAGGTAAGTACAAAGGAAGTAAGCCTATAGAGTATCCTAAGCTATGGGAAAGATATTATAAAATGATGCAATATGGTGATATAAGTGGTGTTGATGTTATGAAAATATTAGATTTAAAGAAAACTACATTCTATAAACTAATTAATCAGTATGAGGAGGTTAAATAATACCTTCTTTTTTATTATGGATTGACTATTAATAAATATAAATCGGGGTAAGGCAATGATTTACAAAAAAATAACCACAAGACAGTTGTTACCATTTAAAATACCTAGAATAGCCATCTGCAGATATTAGTGGCACAAAAACTCTACTTTTGTGTTGATACCATTTGATATCTCAAAAGTAATAAATGAGCTTATGTGACAGTAGTTAGAGGCAAAAATTGTTATGTGGCTGTTTTTTACATTAGTGGGTTCCCTCCCGCTATAAGGATTATACGATTCTTATGGGGAGCACCAACATTTCCGAAAACGACCATTGGGCTAAAGCAAAAACAAGAGCATTCCACTCTTGTTGATTAAAATAATAATGTTACATAAAAAAGTTCTCATTATTTCATAGATAGTCCATTATCTATTGTAGCTTGAATTATTTGATGACAACACTTACCTAATGGATTTTTCTTTTGACATTGTGAATTACTCATTGCTCTAGTAATTTTAAAACCTCATTCATGTTGGTAGCACCATCTTTTATCACCGCATTTATAACCTGTTCTTCGGTTACTTCACTACAATAACAGGCATATTTAGGATTAGCATCTTTCTTAAACCATATAGGAACTTTCATTTGTTGCTTATTAAATTTTACAGTTAATTTTGGAGTGTAATATGTAATATCACATTCTTCGCACATACATAAAAATTAGTCATTATCTCTAACTTGCTCGATTAACTCATCAAGTAGCATATGCTTTACTGTAATATTTTTTACTAGTTTACCTTCTTTTCCGCATATGGGGCATAATCCACTTTTCTCAACCAAATCGATAGGTTCTGTTTGGACCTCACAGCAAGATTTTTTTTGACAATTAAGTACTTCTTTCTTCATCATTTATTTCTCTCCTTTACTTATTCAGCACATCAGCTGAGTTTTTTCATATACTTGTCAAAGGATCATGCAACAAGTTTTATTGCTTCGGAAATAGTAGGGTATTTATTAAAGGATAGTGATTTGGTTATAGTGGCTATAGACATAGGAGAATCTTTAAGCACAGTTAAACCATTTATCGAGAGTAATAAATATAATTTTAAAGTTCTTATAGACTCTGACCAGAGTGTTGCAAATCAATATAATATATCAGCAATACCTACTTCATACTTCATTGATGAAGACTGTAATATCATCTCTAAAAACGTTGGTGCTATGAATATTGAACAGATGAAAGAATACATTAAAACTTTAGATAAATAGATGAAATGTAAAGTTATTTCTTATTTGTTATATTAATCTAATCCTAAATGATAAATAATCTCCTTATTAAAGTGAAATTACTTATTAAACTGCATCGCTTTTAGACATTTAATAACTTCTGAGGGGTCCAATCTATTAGTGTAATCTGTATCTACATGAGAAAGTATAATTACTCCGTTTTTATCTATAATATAGGTTGCGGGTACAGGAAGTTCATAATTTTTATTTCCTTGCGATGTGGACAAATTAATGTTCATTAGTCTATAAAGTCGTCTTAATTTTTTATCTACTGTAAACACAATGCCAAATTCCCTGGCAATTAAATTGTTTGTATCACTTAATATTTGAAACTTTAGCTTATGTTTTTCAGATAGTGTCATGGATTTATCAGGTAATTCTGGTGAGATTGCAACTAATTTACCACCTAAGGCTTCAATCTCAGGAAGAACATCTTGATATGCTGCTAATTCCAGATTACAGAATGGGCACCAAGCACCCCGATAAAAATTAATTACTAAGGGACCCTTTTTTAGCAATTCAATTGAGTTTATCCTTTCTCCAAAAGCATTTACTAGTACAAAGGCAGGTGCAGAATCTCCAAGCTTCAAAGCTTTCTTTTCAATTTCTAGCAACGCAAGATTTGTTGCGGCTTCATTCATTATATTTTCAATAAATTTTGGCGTAAATTTGTTCACCTTTTGTTTTAAAATTTTTAATTGTTCTTCTAAATGCATAGTAAAACTCCTCTCATTATACGTAAGCGATGGAACACCTACCGTATCCTAAAAAACAAGCTCCACATCAATGTTGTGAAGCTTGTTTTTTAATAAAATCCTTCTTTTGCAATTTTCTTTATATAGTTATACTGTTTTCTAATAAGTTTCTTAAATTC
>NZ_JAENWM010000011.1 GCF_016650035.1 Clostridium sp. | reverse complement strand
TTCATATTTAAATCTACCTTTCTGATTATCAACACCCCATTTGTACAATCTTATGAGGTATATTCTACACTATATTTTTGTATGTTTGGGACATAATCAAAAACGGTATACTAAGACATTATCATAAACGGATCATATAAATATTTTAATAGACTATTTTAATACTTGAGTTTGATTACAACATAAGATATAATTAGTTTATTGATTTTTTATAATTTTTAATGTAGAGGGGTAATACTAATGGGATTAAAAGACAAATTAACTAGTAGTTATACAAATGCTTATTTGAAAAGATATGGAGATAGACTTACTCAAACACAAGGTAGAGTTCTATCTGTCAAAGTAGATGAAAAAATTTATTGGAAATTTTTTAGAATATTTAGTAAATTAACTGTAACCATCTTGGTAAAGGCAGACGGAAGTAAGTCTATTGCTAGATGCGTATTTATGAAAAAACGTTGGTTTAAGAAAATTCACTTTATTTCTGTACTTCAAGGACAGTCTGTTATAATTCAAGGGATGAAGGGCAAAAAAGGAAAAGAACACAGAGAACAAATTAAAATTGTAAACATTAGAAATTTAACAACAAAGAAAGACTTAGTTCCAATGAACGGAGCTACTCCAAAAGTTCAAAGAGTAAGAGCCGATAAAAGGCTTAAATAAAAGAAGCTATATGACAAAGGTAATTTTTACTTTGTCATATAGCTCTTTATTATAAATAAAGCTTTTTAATTTAAAGTATTCCTGCTTTAATGATTATGGACTAAATATAAATACAAACTGTTAATGAAGGATATAATGCCAGAGAAAAACAGAATAATTAACCATTGACCGAAGTTAAGAGGTATTGTATGAAATACATTCTGAAATAATGGAATATAAACAATACTAATTAGCATTAGTATTGATATACCTACTGCTCCAATTAAGTACAAATTTGTAAAGGGATTAATCTCAAAAAGTGATTGCTTTTCTGATCTACATTCAAACACATGTATAAGTTGAGATAAAACTAGTGTACCTAGAGCCAAGGTTCTACATGCGGAAAGATCCATACCATAATATTCACCTGCAATAAATGCTAAAACTGTACATACACCAATGAGGCTCCCACGAATTACAATCTTTTCTGTAAGCCCCCTTGAAAATACACTTTCCCTCTTTTCTCTAGGCCTTTGGAGCATAATTCCCTTGCCCGCCGGATCCACGCCTAGTGCAATGGCAGGAAGCCCATCTGTAACTAGATTAACAAATAGAATTTGAATTGGAAGCAAAGGATTATCTAAATAAAATAATGAAGCCAAAAACATAGTAAGTACTTCTCCTAAATTGCAGGATAATAAGTACCTTATAAATTTCCTTATATTATCATATATTACCCTCCCCTCTTCAACTGCTGCAACTATTGTGGCAAAGTTATCATCTAAAAGAATCATTGAAGCTGCTTCTTTAGTTACATCTGTTCCGGATATCCCCATAGCTATGCCAATATCCGCTTCTTTTATAGCCGGGGCATCATTTACACCATCCCCTGTCATTGCAACAATATAATTTTTATGTTTAAAAGCTTTTACAATTCTCAGCTTGTGTTTTGGACTTACTCTTGCAAATATTCTAAAATCATCAATAGTTTTATCAAGTTCCACTTCATTTAATTTGTCCAGCTCATCTCCCGTTATAACCTCATCTGGAGATTTGCATATATCCAACTCCTTCCCAATAGCGTAAGCTGTGTTTTTGTGATCACCAGTTATCATTACAGGCTTAATACCTGCAATTTTACACTTTTGGACGGCTTCCTTCACTTCGGGCCGAGGAGGGTCAATTATACCTACAACACCTATGAAAATTAAATTTGACTCTAAATTCTCATTACGTGTAAGGCCAGAAACCTTATAGGCACAGGCGATACACCTTAATGCCTTAAAAGACATAGATTCCACTGCCCTTAATAGTGAATTTTTATAATTCAAAAGCAAAGGCTGTACGACTCCGTCAATATATATATACTTACATTTTTCTATAACCCTTTCCGGAGCACCCTTGACATAACAAGCTTCACTACCTTCTTCTTTAACAATAACTGACATAATTTTCCTTGTTGAATTAAAAGGATTTTCATATACCCTTTTAGATTTATTTAAAAACTCTTTTAGATCCTGTGTCTTTACAAAATAAGCTTTAATTAATGCAGTTTCTGTAGGATCACCAAATAAACATTTTTCCATATCACCTTTATTAAAATCATAGTTGCAATCGTTACAGTATGTATAAGCTTTTTTCATTAATAAATTTAATGGTATTTTATCACTATCAACATAATGAACGCGACTATTAAAATATAATGCCTTTACTGTCATGTTATTTTGGGTTAGCGTGCCTGTCTTATCTGTGCATATTACAGATGTACACCCTAACGTTTCAACTGCAGGTAGTTTTCTAATTAATGCTTTTCTTTTAAGCATTCTAGATACCCCTAGTGCTAGTGCAACTGTAACAATAGCCGTTAAGCCTTCGGGAATTGCAGCTACTGCTAAACTTATCCCTAGTAAAAACATTGTATACATATCTTGTCCACGCCAAATACCCATTACAGTTACAATCACACAAATAATTATACAAAGTGCAACTAATATTTTTCCAAGATGTTCTAGTCTTTCTTTTAGTGGAGACGGTTCATTTTCAATGCTATGAAGCATATTGGCTATTTTACCCATTTCAGTCATCATACCAGTGGCTAGAACTTTTGCTGTAGCTTTTCCTGTTAGAAGTATTGTTCCCATATAAATATTATTATCAGAAGACCTAGAACTTTTGTTTACTCCTGCAGACTCTCCAGTAAGTAAAGATTCATCTAGCATTGCATTATTATCTTGCATAAGCATACAATCCGCCGGAATTCTATCCCCACTTTCTAAAACTACTAAATCACCAGGCACTAAATATATAGCATTTATTACTGAAACACCACCATTTCTAATTACTTTAGCAGTTGGCGCTGCAAGCCTTCCAAGTGCCTCTAAGGACTTCTCTGTTTTATACTCTTGAATAAATCCTAATATTCCATTCATTATAACTATAATAAATATAGTTATTGCATCAGCTTTCTCTCCCATAAATCCTGAAATCACAGTTGCTGCTATAAGGACCCAAGTAATAAAATCGTTAAACTGTGATAAGAATATATGAATTGGGGATATCTTTTTTTTATTTTCTAATTTGTTCAGTCCATATTGTTTAAGCCTAGTTTCAGCCTGCTTCGATGTAAGTCCACTCCAAAGTTCATTACTATTTGCCGATCTTTCATTAATCACGTAAACTCCCCCTTCTACTCCACTGACATAGATAACTTTTACTAAAAGATACCCTATCCTAAAGTTAATATATTCTTCATTCTTTAATAATATATGTCTTATTTTACTTACATATGAAAAAACATACAGTGGATTATTTTAACTTATATTGGGTTCTGCTTTACAATATAGGCATTTCATTATAAACTAATACTAACAATAATTGCGAATGATCAATAAGGCCAGTTAACAATTTAGAATTGTTATCTTCACCATACGCATGCTAGGAGGAACATAAGTGAAAAACGTTATTTATATCACGGGGCATAAAAATCCAGATACAGATTCAATTTGTTCTGCAATTGCCTATGCAGAGTTTAAAAATAAGACCGGAAAAATTCATGCACTACCTATAAGACTTGGAGAAATTAATCGTGAAACTCAATTTATTCTTAATTATTTTAAAGTAGAGGAGCCGAAACTTATAACTACAGTTAAAACTCAAATTTCCGACTTGGATATTGATGTTGTAGCTCCTATTTCCCCCGATATTTCTCTTAAAATGGCCTGGTCTATTATGAAAAAAAATAGTATAAAGACTTTACCTGTTATAGATGAAAATGATAGGTTAGCTGGTGTAGCATCAGTTTCTAATCTTGCTGCAAGCTATCTAGATATTTGGGATAATTCTATTCTTGCCAAAAGCAATACGACCCTTGAGAATATTTTAGATACTTTATCAGCTAAATGTGTGTACAAACCTGACATACCTTTTAAAATAATAGGAAAGATTATCGTAGCTGCCATGCATCCGGATAGTACAAAAGCTATAATTGAACCTGGCGATATTGCCATATGTGGAGATAGAGAAGACTCCCAACATTTACTGATTACATCTAAAGTTGCTCTCTTAATAATTACAGGAAACCATGCTCCCACTAAGGAAATTATTAAACTAGCCGAAACTAATGAATGTACAATTGTGTTAACCCCTTTTGACACATTTACAGCTTCTAGACTTATAACACAAAGTATCCCTATAAGTTATGTTATGACTAAAAAAAATGTTTTAAGTTTTCATACAGAGGATTTTATTGATGAGATAAAATATATTATGCTTGAAACTAGATACAGAAGTTATCCAGTTATTGATGAAAACAATAAAGTTGTCGGTTCAGTATCTAGATATCATTTAATATCACAAAACAGAAAAAAAGTCATTCTTGTAGATCATAATGAAAAAACTCAGTCAGTAACAGGGCTTGAAGATGCTGAGCTATTAGAAATAATAGACCACCATAGAATTGCAGATGTACAAACTGGTACCCCGATATATTTTAGAAATGAACCTGTAGGTAGTACCTCAACAATTATTGCATCCATATTCTTTGAAAATGGGATTAGACCCTCTAAAAAAGCAGCAGGTATTCTATGTGCAGCAATTATTTCTGATACTCTACTTCTAAAATCTCCTACTTCAACTTTAATAGATAAACTTATATTAAAAAGATTATCTACAATTGCAAATTTAAATATAGAAGAATTTGCCAAAGAAATGTTTAAAGCTGGTACTTCCCTTGAAGGTAAAACTGCTAAGGAAATTTTTTACCAAGACTTTAAGGTTTTTACTCTTAATAATTTAAAAATAGGAGTATCACAAGTTGGCACAATGTACATTGAAGGCTTCGACCCAATGAAAGATGACATGATAGAATTAATGAATAAAAAAGCCGAAGAAAGTGGCTTTGACATCATTTTACTAATGCTAACCGACATACTAAATGGCGGTTCCACATTAATAGCCGTTGGTGAACATAAAGAAGTTATTTCAAAAGCCTTTAATGTTACTTTAACTGATAACGGAATATACATTCCTGGTCTAATTTCAAGAAAAAAACAAGTTATACCCCCTATTACAGATGCCATAAATAAAGCAACTTAAATTTAGTAATTTAAGTTAATATAAAAATGGAAGCATTTATTTTTAAAAAATAAATGCTTCCATTTTATATGTTCTATAATAAATATACCACTACAAAAGCTGTAAAAATCATAAAACATATAGAATAACTAATACTTAAATAATTCTTAATACATACATCATCGATCTTATTGTTATAGTTGCCATAGGATTTTAGGTAATGCATATTTTTCCCATTATAATGAAAGTAAAAATTAACAGATCCTATATAAGCAGCTATTATATCCACATTTAACATAGGCATCTTAAAAAGATTATTAATATAATCGCCTTTAAATTTTATCTTTAACTTTCGATTCTTTAAAACATAAATTATATATAAAAAAACTTCTGTTATTAATGATGGAATTATGTTAGCTATAGATACAATTATACCTATTAAATTAAGTTCCTCATCAAAGCTAATATTGTAGAGTAAAGTAAATACAATAGCTGACGCGTTTCCAAAAATTACAATATAAAATAGCGGTGCAATAAATCCACAAACTAGTGCTCTAGATATAGTGGACATGGTGTCATAAAAATGCTTCCTTTCGGTGTTATTTATATTTTTTCTCTCTGTATTACTTATATCTAATACTATAAAAGCTGTGATGGCATTGTATATCTCATTATTTTTCACAATAAAAAGCCCCATATATATAGCAATTAAAGCACATAAATATAAAAATTGTATCACATAAGGGTTTTTAATTTTTTTCCTTATTTTCTTGTTAACAAAGCTTATTATACCTTGCCTATCGAGTTTCCAGAGTAATATACTAATTAAACACCCAACTAAATATCCTATCCCCAAGCTTCATCCCTCCTATTTCATATTGTTACAGACTTTACTAATAATATATGAGGGATTTTCATTAATTAAAACTATTTCTCAATTATTATTTTCTAAAAGTAAAAATAGACATACTCACAAGAGCATGTCTATTTTTATATTTATTTATTTTTGCAAATTATTAGCCATTTGCCACATTTCATCAGCCGTTTTTAAAGTTGTAGAACTAAGTTGAAAAGCTCTTTGAGTTATAAGCATTTGGGTCATCTCTGTTGTAATATCAACGTTTGACAGTTCTAAAAATCCTTGTCTAATTGAATAATCGGTGCTATCTATAGCCTCTGAACCAGGCCTTGGCATAAATAGGCCGTCTCCTATAGAAACCATCGAATTGTCACCTATAACATTTGAAATTTTCACTTTTCCCACGGCCAAATCGCCCGTGGGGTCTTTTATAGATACAACTCCTTTTGAATCTACAACAAAATTGTTTCTTTGGAATTTATAAGTTCCATCGAATGTATTAATATTATTACCAGAATCATCTATTATACTAAGTCTATTTCCCTTGGGGTCAACTATATTACCATTTGCATCTGTTGTAAAATCACCAGCTCTTGTATAAGCCTTACTATTGTCTGATTGTACTACTTCAAAATAGCCTATTCCATCTATAGCTAAATCTGTTGGAACATCAGTGGCTGTAAGATTTCCTTGGGAAGTATCTCGCGTCCATTCCCCCACCCTAACACCAGTACCATTTTGTAGTATTGCTTTGCCATCACTATCGGAAGATACAGGGTACCCTGCTCTATCAAGAGATTCGTAAACTAGATCCTTAAAATTAACATTAGTTTTTTTATACCCGTTGGTATTTACATTTGCAATATTATTTGATATACTATCTAATTTTTCCTGTTGGGCCATCATAGAACTTCGACTATTCTCTAAAAGTCTTAACATTTACGCCTCACCACCCTCATTTAGTAACTACCTTACTGTACCAACTTCATTTACTGCTTTTCCTAGTGTTTCATCTATAGCCTGTACAACCTTTTGGTTACTTTCGAAATTCCTCATTATTGTCATCATATTTACAATTTCAGTTGTCACATTGACATTTGATTTTTCTAATGCATTTTGTCTAACTGTAACATTAGCATTTTGGATTGGATTTGCTGCTTCAAACAAATTATCTCCAATTTTTTTCATGCTTTTGTAATCTTCAAAGTCTACAGTATTAAGCTTATATTTGTTTTCACCGTTAACTGAAATATTCCCATATTTATCAGATACCATCATGCCTTCACCCACAAATATTGGTTCGTTTGCATTTGTTAGTTTATTTTCACCTAATACCTTATCTCCACTATCCGTCACTAAATATCCCTTTCCATCGACATGAAAATCACCACTTCTAGTATAATAATTTTTATTATCTATGCCATCATCTCTTTGTACTGTAAAAAATCCATTTCCCTCAATGGCAAAATCTGTGGATTTATCCGTATTTTGAATTACTCCTTGAGTAAAATATGTATTTAAATCATCTACTTCACTTCCCATGCTTAAGGAGCCAATAGTACTTTTAGTATTCACACCGTTTACAAGTTTGTCGTAATTTTGTATTAGCACATCATCGAATTTTTTAATAGAAAGATTATCACTTTTAAACCCAGTTGTATTAGCATTCGCTAAGTTATTAGTTACTACACTTTGTTTAGCCTCTCCCGTTATGAGTCCTGTAACTGCTGTATAAAGCCCTCTAATCATTTTTCCACATCCTTATTAGTAATAATTGGCATTTCATCAGGATAACGCATTCCATATCCTCTAGCTTTTATTTCAATTTTTCCTTTACTCATTTCATAATTTATCTTTGCACCACTTAATAAAATAGTTGATAAAATCATACCTATGCCTATTCCTATTAAAAGTTTTCTATCACTTAGAAAGTCTATTATTTTTTTTATCTTATATATAAATCCTTTATTAATAGCACTTCCCCCTTACCTAGATGTAGCATTTCTGATATTGAATCCTCAGAGTATCCTTCCTCAAATAATTTTATTATTTGCTGGGTTTTCTCACTATTACTATTACTAATATTTGTTTCAGCTATTATACTTTCTTTTTTATTATACATTATCTCACTATCTTCTTTAGGTAATTCACTTGTTTTATGTAATTCATTACTATTATTATGTAATTCGATATTTGTTCCCATAATCCTTTTCATATCCATTATTTCACTTTGAAGTTCTAAAATACTTTCAGAAAATTCTCGTCTAAGTTCTCCTATTCTAATATCTTCATCATTAATATTTCCCATAGCGTTCCCTAGCACTCCATTAAAGGATCTATTGTGTTTTTTTATAGCTAAGACATTTAAAATCACAAGAATTAATCCAATAAAAATCAACAACCATGGCATATAATTCACTCCATTTTTTAAAAATTATATTATATTTCATATTTTAGTTTTGCTAGAGCTTTTCTTAGATTTATAAGGGCCCTACTATGAAGTTGACAAACTCTTGATTCAGATACACTTAATATGTTTCCTATTTCTTTTAAAGTAAGCCCTTCATAATAATAAAGGGTTATAACCAATTTATCTTTTTCCTTTAGGTGATCAAGACCTAGCGCTAAGTATTCAATTTGCTCTTTTTCTTCTAGAGTTTTTTCTGGACTTGGACTCTTATCATCTTTTATTGTACCACTAAGTGGCATGTCATCCTCATCAGAAAATATTAAATCTTCAAGTGATACTATCGATATATAATTTATGGTATTCTCAATGCCAGCAACCTCATCAATTGTAATATTTAGTTCGCATGCTATTTCATGATTTAGTGGTTCTCTATAAAGACGTTTTTGTAGCCTTTCAATAGCTCCATTATATTTGTTTAGCTTATCCATTGCACCTTTAGATATAGGGCTATTTCGCCTGAGTTCATCAATCATAGATCCCTTTATCCTAATTGATGCATAGCTTGAAAACTTCATACCTTTAGTATCATCAAATTTCCCTAGTGCATCCATAAGTCCTAGCATACCATAACTAATTAAATCTTCATATTCAACATATTTAGTTTTACCAATTATTACTCTAGACGCAATATATTTAACTAGAGGTATATGTTGTTTCACAATTTGTTCGCGTGCAGAAGCTACACTTGCTATGGACATATCTACGCCTCCCTAACTTTTTTTCATCTGTTCTCTCATAAGTTGAAATGTGAGCTTAATAATTTTTTCACGAGTAGCATTATCTAAGAATTTAAAACTTAGTCCACAATTAAATCTACCTTCATCATCTTTAACGATTCGCATTGCTTGTCCTACTATAAGTATGTCTTCATTATTAATAGTTAAACATACCAAAAGAAATTCTGTCAATTTAATTTCTTCTGTGATTTTAACCTTCATGCCACCACCACTTAAATCTAGTAATATAGCCTTCGAATATTCGCTATCTTGTATAGTACTAGGACTCGTCCTTTGCTCATTTTTAAGATTTATATATTTAATTTTACCTATTGTAGATACTCTAACATATTTCCTTCTCTGAATTTTTTTTATTTCCACAGGATTTGCTATAAGTAAAATAGGTATATTTTCAAATTTACGTCCTATAACTACTGACTTAAATTTATATAGATTTTCTTCTTCATAATAAATTACATCTATCAAAGTCCCCTTAGACAGTGGAAGATATTCTCCTGAATTAATAGGAATGCTAATTGCTATATATTGTTCTGTTATATCTTGTATATTACTCTTAAAATATTCCTCTCCAACTAATATTTCTAACTTCTTATTTATGATAAAATCCACTTTAGTCATTGCCCCCACCCCTTATGAAAAAATGCTGAAGATTTTCTTAAACAAACCTTCTACCCCCATACCACTTGGTTTGTGGCTATTACCCTCGATTTCTCTTGCAATTCTGTTTATATCCTGAGCTACTTCAGAATTCGGGTAGCTTATAATTACTGGTTGTTGTGTTCTTACTGCATAAGCTAATTTCTTATCTTCACTTATTTTACCTAAATACTCTAGCTCCATGCCAAGAAATTTAGTAACAGCATTATTAAATTTATTATAGGTAAGGTATGCTTCCTTGTTATCTAGAGATCTATTTACTATAACCTTAGCAGAATCTTTAATGTTAAAATGTTTAACAGCCTTAAGCAGACTATATGCATCAGTTAGTGATGTAGGTTCTGGCGTGGTTACTATTACTAAATCTTCTGAGCAAGCAATAAATCCCAAAACACTTTTATTTACACCAGCACCCGTGTCCATTATTATGTAATCAAATCCTGTTAAAGCTGAGAGCTTATTTAAAAACAAATTTCTTTCAATTTCTGTTATATCCTCAACTTTTGTAAGTGCTGAACCACCTGCTAGAAGTTTCACCCCAAAAGGTCCAGTTAGAACAACATCCTGAATTTCTTTGCCTTTACTTATAACATCAAAAACATTATATCTAGAAGAACATCCCATTATAATATCATCATTTCCCATCCCTATATCCGCATCAAAAATCATAACCTTCTTACCCATCTTTTGGAGTGCAATAGATAAATTTACTACTATATTACTTTTTCCAACTCCTCCTTTACCAGAGGTAACAGTTATAATTCTAGGCTTACTCGTGGCATTATTTGAAACGTTTTGCACTGCCATTTGTCTAAGTCTTTGTGCTTGATCTAGCATATAGTATCCTCTCCTAAAATAAGACTAACAAGCTTGTCCTTGGATAGTTCCTTAATATCATCAGGTACGTTTTGACCCGTTGTCACAAAGCTTAACGGTATTTTCGCAAGCCTAAGTATATTAAGTATGGAACCATAAGTGGAAGTTTCGTCTAATTTAGTTACTATTATACTATTATAATGTAAAATTTGATATCCTTCAATAATATATTTAATATCTTTGTTCTTTGTTGTAGAACTTAGCACTAAATGGATATTTTCGGTATCAGCCTTTTCTACAAATGTTCGAAGTTCAGAGATTTGCATTTTATTTTTACTACTACGTCCTGTAGTATCAATTAAAATTACCTCTCGATCACTCATCCCTTCAATTTCCTTGTCCATATCATTCATATTATATACAACGCTAAAAGGTATGTCCATAATATCTGCGTAAGTTTTTAGCTGCTCTACTGCACCGATTCTATAAGTATCTACAGTAATTAATCCTACCTTTTTTTTCTCAACTAGTGCAAGTCTTCCTGCAAGTTTTGCAATAGTAGTAGTTTTACCTACACCTGTTGGCCCTACCAGTACTATTCTACCTTGTAATTCTGGTTTAGTAACATGAATCATATCTTTTAACACAATCTTTGTCTTTTCGATTTGGGTGATTTCAGTTTCGTTTGACTCAGATCCACTCGGTTCTACATAAGCTTCATCTATTTTCTTCAATATATAATCAATATTTTGTCCATCTACATCATTGTCTTCAAGTATTTGCCCTATTGAGCTTTTAGATTCATTACTACAATTAGTTTCCTGTTTGTTAGCATTTGCGAGCGAATTAGAATTCGCTAGTTCGTTAATCATATTTTTCATTTCTTTCATTTCATCCATTATGTGTTTTGAGGAATTATTACTGGTATCCTCATCATTTATAGGAATATTATGTACTACATTATTCTGTTCTGTGCCTTCTTTATGGTAACCACTAATTGCACTTTCTTTCTGAACAACTTTTTTAATTGCTTCAATGCTATCTTTTACATTTTTCTGCTCTGTATTTATTTCATTTTCAACAGCAACCGTTACTTCAACAATCTTCGGAGAAAATAAACCTTTTATTCCCGGCTTTCGGATTTTTCTTTGGCTTATAATTACCGCATCCATGCCTAGTTCATACCTTATCCTTGTCATAGCCTCATTCATATTGTTAACTACATATCGTTTTATAATCATTGTAGAGTCACAACTCCTTCAGTTTTAATCTCCACTTCATTTGGTATCTCATTAAGAGAAAGCACTGTAATACTCGGAAACACCATTTCAATAAGTCGCCTAAATGCTGGTCTTATCTTTGGAGATACCAGTATTACCGGTTGATTATTATGAAAATAAATCGTGCTAATATTATTTTTAATAGAATTTAATATCTTGCCTGTAGTATCAGGATCTACTGCTGGAAAAGAACCTTGTATGGACTTCTGAATATTGTTAGATATAGCATTCTCAACTTCAGGTGAAAGTGTTATGATTGTTATACTCCCATTTTCATCAACTAGTCCATTACAAATACTTCTTCCAAGTGAAAAACGTACGTATTCTGTTAATACTTCTATATCCTTAGTTATCCTAGAATTATCTGCTAAGGACTCTAAAATTGTAACCATATCCTTTATAGCTACTCTTTCTTTAAGTAAACTTTGAAGTACCTTTTGTATCTCACCAATAGTCATAAGATCTGGTATTAGCTCGTCAACTACGGTATCATATTTCTCTTTCACTGAATCAATTAGAAGCTTAGTTTCTTGCCTACCTAACAGTTCAAAGGCATGACTCTTAATAGTTTCTGTTAAATGAGTTACCATTACAGTAGTTGGATCCACAACTGTGAGTCCCTTGATTTCCGCATCTTCCCTTTGATCATTGTTTATCCACACAGCAGGCAGTCCAAAGGTTGGTTCAATGGTTTTAATACCGTGTATATTAATATCTTCAGAACTTGGATCAATGCATAGAAGCATACTTGGCATTAAGTCTCCTTTAATTATCACAGTTCCGCGAATTTTAACTACGTATTCATTTGTTTTAAGCTGCAAATTATCTTTAATTCTAATGGGCTGAACAACAATTCCCATCTCTAATGCACACTGCCTTCTTACTGAGGCAATTCTTTGAAGTAAATCTCCTCCAGTAGCCTCATCTGCTAAGGGAATGAGTCCATATCCTATTTCTATTTCCATAGTCTCCACAGAAATCAAATTCATTACATCTTCAGGTTCTCTATTTTCAGTTTCATAATTTTCTTGTTCATCGTTTTCTATTCTAATTATCTTTTGATCCTTTTCATCTTTAAAGAGAAAATATGAACTTGTTGCAGTAATTATAGATAGTACTATAAAAACAAGGTGGGGCATTCCTGGAATTGCAGCCAAAACTAATAATACAACTGATGCCAGTGCAATAACCTTTGGAAAAGCCGTAAGCTGCGAAGTTATTTGAGTTCCTAAATTTGTAGTGCTACCAGATCTTGTAACCAGAATACCAGAAGCAACTGATATTAAAAGCGCCGGAATCTGCCCTACAAGACCATCCCCTACTGTAAGCCTAACATAAGTCGAGGTAGCCTCGGAAATTGGCATTCCAAGCATTACAACACCTATAATTATCCCACCAAAAATGTTGATTATAGTAACAATTATACCAGCTATAGCATCTCCCTTTACGAACTTGGAAGCTCCATCCATAGCTCCATAAAAACTAGCTTCATCCTGAAGTTTTGTTCTTCTCCCTCTTGCCTCTTCTTCAGTTATAGCCCCTGCATTGAGGTCTGCATCTATGCTCATCTGTTTACCTGGCATAGCATCTAATGTAAATCTAGCAGAGACTTCTGAAACTCTACCAGCACCAGCTGTAATAACTATAAATTGTATAATGATTATTATTAAGAAAATAATTATTCCGACTACATAATTTCCTCCCACAACAAACTCACCAAAAGCCTCAATTATATCACCTGCATAAGCTTCTGTGAGTATTAACCTTGTAGATGAAATATTTAATCCAAGGCGTAAAAGTGTTGTTATAAGAAGTAAGGTTGGAAATACTGAAAATTGCAAAACTTCTGTTGTAAACATTGTTAAAAGTAAAATTACAACTGCCAGTGTTATATTCATTGCTATTATTACATCAAGAATCTTTGGTGGTAATGGAATGATTATCATTAAAACAATACCGATTACACCAAAGGCAACTAGAATATCTAAATTATTTTTTAATTTGAATCTTGTATTTTCAGCCACAGTTATCATCCACTACTTTCTTTTCTTTAATTTGTATACTATTGCTAGTATTTCTGCCACAGCTTCATACATATCAGCTGGAATTTCAGATCCTATCTCGAGTTCCTTAAATATTAACCTTGCTAGCGGTTTATTTTCAATAATTGGGACATCATTCTCTTTTGCGATCTCTTTTATTTTTATAGCAATATTATCTGCACCTATGGCTACAACTATAGGTGCACCTTCTCCTCCCCCCTCATATTTAATGGCAACTGCAATATGTGTTGGATTTGTAATAACCACGGTGGCATCTGGAACTTCCTGCATCATTCTACTAGAGGCCATTTCTCTTTGCTTTTGTCTTATCTTAGATTTGATTTGTGGATCTCCTTCTTGTTGTTTATATTCTTCTTTAATTTCCTGTACACTCATTTTTAATTCTTTGTTATGTTTATATTTCTGATAAGCAAAATCTGCTATGGATATTATAAGCATGATTATAGCGATTTTGAAAAACATCTCTAGGACCAATTTTCCAAAAACCACTAAAATGGCTTCTATTTTAAGGCTTCCGTAATTCATTATATCTAAATAATTACTATTAATAAAATCATAAGCTACATAAACTATAGTGGACACTATAATTAAATTTCTTACTAACTCCACCAATGATCTTGTAGAAAATATTTTTTTAAATCCACTTATAGGATTAAGTTTTTTTATATCAGGTTTAAGTGGATCACCCGTAAATATAAAACCCGATTGTATTAAACTTGCAATAATCCCCATAATCATAATAGGAACCACAAGTGGTAAAATAAGAAGGCAAAATCTTATTATAGCAGTTAGATGTACAGATCTTACAGTATACTCAGTAAGAGGCAATGTTAAATAATTTCCTAAAAAAAGACTTAATATGCCTTTTAAATTGTTTAGTGCATAAGAACCTAATAAAATCATCACAAGTGTAACTGTTAAAAGCGTAAAGGTAGAAGATAATTCCTTACTCTTTGCTACTTGTCCCTTTTTCTTTGAGTCTGCTTTCTTTTTAGGAGTAGCATCTTCAGTTTTTTCACCACTATCCGCCGAGATAAAAATAAGTAGTGGTATTACCCTGTAAAACTCATTTATTATATCTGGAATAAGATAAAAAGAATTTACTATTAACTTTAGTGCAGACGGTAAAACTAAAATAAAACAACTTAAGCCTACTAGTATTTTTATTGGCATACCTAAAATAATAATATTTAGCGAAGGTACAGTTCTTGATACTAACCCCATACTTAAATCCGTTATAATAATTATGAGTATAATTGGTATTGCAATTTTTAGTCCAAGTGTAAAAAACTGAATAAAAACTTTTACCATCATCATAGCTGTTTCTTGCAGCAGTATAAACTTACCAATCTTTACAACATTAAAAGATTCAATAATAGCCCTTATTAGCATATGATGACCATCTACAACAAAAAACATTACTATACTTGTCCAGTAAAGTAACCGCCCAAACAGTGTAACATTTTCATTCGATACAGGATCAAATATACTCATCATAGAAAATCCTACTTGAAAATCCATAAGTTGTCCAGCCATCTGTGCTGAGAAAAAGCAAAACTTTGTTATATATCCAAGTGTTAAACCAGTGATAACCTCCGATATAAAAAATATTATTAGAGTTTCGTTATTATTAATTAAATTTACATTTTCATAGTTAACGCCAGGTAAAATCAAAAACGTGAACATAACACAAAATCCAACCTTTACCATTGGAGGAGAATACTTAGGAAAGAAAACTGGTGTACTCATAAAAAATCCTGATATTCTAAGGAGTACCATTATAAAGCCTAAATAATAAGCAGTATTCATCAATACATTTCCACCTATCCTCCCATATTAGCCATAAGCTCAAAAATCCTAGTTGTAAAAGCAACTATGGTGCGGAGCATCCAGCTACCCATTAATAATCCCATTAAAGCTACTGCAAGGAGCTTTGGCACAAAAGTAAGTGTCTGCTCTTGAATTTGAGTAGTGGCTTGAAATATACTTATTAATAGTCCTACTAAAGTCGCTGTAAGTAGAATTGGACCAGCTACCAATATTGCGGTTTGAATAGCATCTGTTATTACAGTTAAAACAATACTTTCGGTCATTTAATTCACCTCAACTAAAACTCATAATAAGTGATTTTACAAGTAGATTCCATCCATCTACCATAATGAATAACAATAATTTAAAAGGAAGCGAAATCATAACTGGCGGTAGCATCATCATTCCCATAGCCATAAGTATACTACCCGTAACAATATCTATTATAATAAACGGTATGAATAAAAGGAATCCCATCTCAAAAGCTCTTCTTAGTTCGCTTATTATAAAAGAAGGAATCACCACATACATCGGTACTTTATCATAAGTAAGTTTAGGTTTCCCGTTTGTAAGTATTTCATTACCCTGCGCATCAACTTCGTTCTGGACTGTATCCTCTTTCTGTCCCACTTCTAAAAATAGTTTTAAATCCTTTGTTCTAGTCTGTCTTAACATAAAATCCCTCATAGGCGCAGACCCTTTTTCTATGGCAACCTCCTGAGTTATTTGATTATTTAAATAAGGAGTTAAAGCCTCAGTATTTACTTTTTCAAATGTTGGTGCCATAGTGAAAAATGTTAAAAATAGTGCAAGTCCAATTATAACCTCTTTGGGAATTGCTTGCTGAACACCTATAGCACTTTTAAATAAGGATAGAACTACAATAATTCTTACGAAACTAGTAGACATTATAATAATTGAAGGTAAAAGTGTAAGTACTGTAAGAAGCATTAACAGCTTAATATTATCAACATATTCAGTTGGCGTATTTGCATTATCAACTGAAATATTAATTTTAGGTATTGGTAATGTCTGCGTCGTCGCACTTACAACTTTTATTGTAACAATCCCTATTATAAGTAACCCTAAAGCAAAAATAAATAAGTTTTTATTTTTTATTTTCATTTTTTACATCCTTTTTAATAATATGTTTTTTAAATAAATTCTTCACGTCTTCAAGCTGCGGTATGTCTTTACTACTCTCAATGGAAGTAACCTCTTCAGGCGGCAACTCAAATAAAATACGTATTTCTCGGGAACTAGAAGATATAGCGTATGCTTTTCCACCAATTTTTACAACTACAATGCTATTTTCCTTAGATAGTGCAACCCTATCTAATATTTTCATATATTTACCATCTTGTAATTTTTGAAGTTTAGTACTGCCATATTTTAAAGATAGGTACATCAAAACTAATATAAAAGGTAAAAATATTATAATTTTAAAAATGAGTGTCCAAAATTCTATCATTTCATCACCTACTGTATTAATATATCATTAAAATATATATTAATAATTATGCCCTTAGTTAAATTTAAATTTATACTTTTAATCAACTCTTTTTTTATAACATCAAGACCCGTAACACTAAAGTCTGTAGCATGCTTTGCTCTAATATATGTATTAACTGCGTCTCTAATAATTGGCTCGTTTTTTTCTTCTAATTCTGTAGTTAATTTCTCATTAGTTTCATATCCTATGTAAATATTCACTTTAATAAACCTTTTCCCACTGTCATCTAAAAGGTTTATGGTAAATTCACCTAAAGGATAAGTTTGCTCAACAATTACCTTTGGCTCAGCGGCAGCGCCAGAATCTTTTTTCAAGAAATACATAGTTCCAAAAGTTGCACCGCCAAGTACGACTAATACTAACAAAACTATAATGACTATTTTAAACGCATTTCCGTTTTTAGGTTTATCACTCATTATTTAGTGACCTCCTTTTCATTTGCAACAATTAAAATATTTACTCTTCTATTTAAAGTTCTGTTTACATCGTTATTATTCGGTGCAATTGGCTGATATTCACCGTAAGCAACAGACGTAAATCGCTCTGGATGCATTTGGTCATTAATACCCACAAAATACTCAAGTACATTTAATGCCCTTGCAGAAGATAATTGCCAGTTGTTTTTATATTCATAATTGCTAATTGGTATATTATCCGTATGCCCTTCTATTACAATATCATTAGGGAAAGAAGATACAAGGCCGCTTATTGTTTTTAAAACAGGTTTTATTTTTTCTATAATTTCTGCTTTTCCACTTTCAAATAAAATGTTTTCCCTAAGTTGAATTATAACCCCTCTATCGTCAGATTTTAACATAACTATATTTTCTAGTTTTTTCTCTTTTATAAAACTTTGGACTTTTTCATATATGTCTTCCGTCTCAGTATTAGCTGTTGTATCGTCTGTAGTTGGCATAGGTTCACCAACTAATGGAACTTCCCCACTTTTTATATTTAAATCCATAATACTTGTTTTAGTTTCACCTGTTAATACTGATTGAAGAGAAGATGCAATTTGTTCAAACTTAGCTGCATCAACTGTTGAAAAGGAATATAATAAAACAAAAAAAGTTAGAAGTAGTGTCATGGTATCTGAAAAAGTAGTAATCCACGCATCAGTTCGTATCTCTTCCTTACCACTTTTTTTTCTAGACATCTTCGCTCACCCCAGCTACTTTGGCTTGTTCTTCGTAAAATATAACTCTTTCAGAAGGTGATAAATAGGATGTTAATTTTTCTTCAACAATTCTTGGATTTACTCCAGATTGAATTGCAAGTACTCCTTCAAGCATCATTTCGCGATTATTCACTTCAATACTAGATTTATAATTCAAATTTTGAGCCATTGGAATTAACACTAAATTTGCTAGGAGCGCTCCGTAAAATGTAGTTATTAATGCTTTCCCCATACCAGAAGCTAGCGCTGTGGAGTCACTTAAATTTGCTAACATTTGAATAAGTCCTATAAGAGTACCCAGCATACCAAAAGCAGGTGCATAAGCTCCCCAAGCTTTTAGCATATTAGCGCCATCAGTATGACGTCTCTCCATTTCATCTATTTCTAGTTCCATAATGTCCTTTATTGTTTCAGGTTCCAGTCCATCAACTACCATTTGAAGTCCTTTTCTTAAAAACTCATTTGTTAATTGTTCCATCTCATCTTCCAGAGATAAAAGTCCTTCTCTTCTTGCTTTTTTAGATAAATTAGTAAAACTATTAATAATCTCTGTACTAGACATTGTACCTTCTTTAAAAGACTGTACAAGAATTTTAATTACCTTCTTCATTGCTGATAGGGGGTAAGCTATGAGCAGTGCAGCAAAGGATCCCCCTACGGTAATTGCTATTGAAGAAGGCGAATAAAATATTTTCAAACTCGCTCCACCAGATGCCATACCCCAGAGCATTAAAATTACCCCTATAAAAAGACCAACACCGGTCAACATATCATGTTTTTTCATGCCATTTCCCCCTATAACTCCCCAGTAAATATCTTCTTTTTATACTTTAATACCTTTTCGATTATGACCTCAGTACTCTCAAGTACAAGATACTTCTTACCGTTTATTAAAGTTATTAAAGTGTCTGGAACTGTTTCGATTTTTTCAATAACTTCTGCATTTAATATGAATTCTACTTTATTTAATCCTGTAAGTTTTATCATAGGACCTCCTAATATGTACTATTACAATTTATAATTTATTATGTATTTCGAAAAAACAACTGAATCTTAAGGAATTTGATAAATCTCAAACACTGAAAGCATTTGAGACTTATTACAAATTCAGTTTAAAATTTACTACCTCTTTAAACCTATTATATCCTGTAATATTTCATCTCCTGTGGTAATTGCTTTACCATTTGCCTGAAAGGCCCTACTTGCAACTATCATATCTGTAAACTGCTCAGCTAAATCAACATTTGACATTTCAAGCATTCCTGAAAGCATATCGGCATAGCTTCCGCTGTTATCAGCAGTAGAATCAGCTCCAATTCCAGATCTAACCACTGGTTCTCCAGAGTTAGAAGTACTTACATATGAATTTTTACCAGTCTTACTTAATCCTGCCGGATTGTTAAAGGATGCCATAGCAATCTGTCCAATTACAGTTACCGTATTATCATCTAAAGTGGCTTTAATAGTTCCATCCTTTTCTATAGCAAAAGTTGTTACCTTGGCTGTAGTTGAAACCTGCGCAGCAGCTTCACCATCAACCGTAGCAGTAGCAGCAGCAGCAGTAGCAGCAGTATCAGCAGCCTGAGCAGCAGTATCATCAGCCTGAGCAGAAGCAAGAGTAGCCACAGTTGTCGGTGTAGTACCAGCAGTATCAGCAGCCTGAGCAGCAACAAGAGCAGCAGCAGTAATACCCTGAGCAGCCTTAGCAGTAGCAGCAGCAGTATCAGCAACAGCCTTAGCATCAACACCAGCATCCGTAACAGCAGTAGTCTTAGCAGCAGTAATAGCCGCCGCAATACTAACAGCAGTAGCACCAGTAAGAGCAGCAGCCTTGATACCCGCAGCATTACCAGCAGCCTCAGCAGCAGAAGGAATAGTTATTTCATTTGGTATTGATAATGGCATAAGGTTAGTATCTGCTTCTATAGCACCTTTACCATTTCCATCTACAAAACTTGCAGTAAGTTTATCTCCATTATATTCTAAACTCAAATCTGAACCTGCACCTGAACCTACAGAGTAACCCATAACCCTAAATCCATCTGAAGTTAACAAATTCCCTTCATAATCTAGTGTTAAAGCTCCATCTCTTGTATATGATGTATTTAATGTTCCACTACCCATAGTGTGTTTATCTGAATCAACTGGTATTTTTCCATTAATAGGTCCACTAGCAACTATTAAATACCCTTCTCCATCCATAGCAACATCTAGATTTCTCGAAGTGGGCTGCATCATTCCTTGACCTACCATAGTGTCTATTCCCGCAACTTGTACTCCTAGTCCTACTTGCTTTGGGTTAATTCCACCTGTATTAGTTGAGGGTGAAGATGCATCAGACATGCTTTGGCTTATCATATCTTGAAATCTAATTCTTGAACTTTTAAACGCGGTAGTTCCAACGTTAGCTATGTTATTTGCTATAACGTCCAATTTTGTCTGATTTACTTTCATTCCACTTATTCCAGCATATAATGATCTTAACATAATATTACCCCCATTTTTTTAGTTAAATCCCAATAGAGTTATACTGTAGTTTTGATTTTTTATTATTCACTTTGCTTCTGTATTTCCACAAAGTTAAGCCTCCTAAAAGGTCCAGCTTATATCATAACTACACTATCTATATTGGTTACTACACTTGCCTGGCTTTGATTTTTATCTAAAGCGGTAATTACAGTCCTATTTTTAATACTAGTTATAAGAGCCATATCCTTATATAATATTAATGATTGTTTTGCGCCTTTACTATCCGCCATATTTATTCCTTCGTTAATTTTCTTCAAATCAGCATCATTAAAATTAATATTTCTACTATTAAGTCGTTGTGCCGCATGCGAAGATATGATGAAGCATTCTTCTTTTTTTATTTGTTTGTCTAAAATTTTATTAAATGTACTTTTATCTTTATTAAATATATCTTCTTCTTTGTTAACTTTAGTATTTTTATTTTGGAGTCCTATGCCTGAATACTCCGTAAAGTCCACCGTTGAATACGGTTTTCCATTCACCACCCTAAAAGACATATATTACCATCACCTTACCATCACAATTAATTGTTTATTTATTTCACTTTTGAGATGTCATCATAGCTTATAATGCATTCCTCACCATTTTCCACATTAGTTATAGTTAGATTAATTCCCTTTGAATCTCTGGAAACACTTTTAACTGTTCCTGAATATGCTTTTTCATCATCTGTTGCTGCAGTCTCAACTTGTTTACCCATTAAACTTATAGCAGCGGAAAATCCTGCATTGCCATTTAAATTACCTAATGTAGTATCTGGTACATCTATAACATCTGATAAGGTATCAGCGGGGAAATCCTTTATAATGCCATCAGACAATTGCACCGCCATATAGGTTGTACCTGATTCTTTATAAACTGCCTTAACAGTGCCTCCATATTGCATTCCACTTGCATCATAACTACTAAAAGCTACCATCTTGCCAACTAGTGCAGATGAGGTTTGAAAAGCCATAGTATTATTCATATTAGACATTTGTTCTAGTGATGCAAATTGAGCCATTTGAGCTACAAATTCCGTACCGTCCGTGGCCTCGGTTGGATCCTGATTAGAAAGTTCCGCAGAAAGTATTTTCAGAAAAGAATTTTGGTCCATTGCCTGACCTTCTTTTACAATTTCAGTCCCTCTATCAGTTGCCCTAGCTGAACTTGCAAGTGCTGTTGATATATCAGTTGCCATTTTTATCACTCCTTGTTTTAATAATCATTTTATTATTAAACAAATTTGTAAACCTGATTTTCTTGTATAGCATAGTTACTTATTATAGACATATCATCATCATCTTCTTCTAAAGCCATTTTTGTATCACTGTTATTATTTTTCCCTCCGTTGTTGTTTTTCTCATTAGAATCTTTGCTAAAAAATGTTGAATCCTCATAAATATTTATATCTAAGCTTTGAATTTTGATATCCATATTTTTCAGACTATCACGTATATCTTGAAAATTTTGATTTAATAAATTATAAGTGTCTTTATTTAAAGCAGATATACTAGCCTTCATAATCCCACTTTCCATAGTAAGCTTTATAGTTATTTCTCCAAGCTCCTTAGGATCCATTTTTACAGTTAAATCCTTCATGTTATTAACTTCCATAAATTTTATAGATTTGATTACATCTACAGTAAAATCATTTTTATCAATTACTAAATTTGTAGTTTGTACCTTCGATGTATCTAAACCCTTCACATTTTCAAATTGATTCATAAAGCTAACTGCTTTTGATATTTTCACATCATCCTTATCTCCACCTAACAGGTTTTTAAGGAATTTTTCTTCATAAAAACTATTTCCTGAGGATTTATCTCCCTTTGAAGAATCACTTGAACTTTGCATTTGGCTCTTAGGAAGAGTTTCAGACGTGGTCTTAGTACACACTTCCATTACCTTTTTAATCAAATTATCTTTTGTTGAACTATCCTCACTATTTCCGCTGGGAACATGCACACTAGGGACTTTTAACAAGCTCAAATCTCCCTTTAACTCATCCACCACTGTAGTTAATTTTTGTAGCACATCAATTATTTCAGAAGGCTTAACGTTATTTTCTTTTGATTGCTCCATCATTGCAACTATTTCACTAAGACTACTTTTTATTAAATCATTCTTTGGATTAGACATTAATTGTTCACTAACCTTTAAACTTTCTATATTAATAGAATTAAGTTCGCTTTCCGGCTGCATCGTAGTTGAAGATTTAGAATCATTTTGAAGCATAGAATTCAACAACTGAAGTAACTGCTGGATTTGCTCCATTTGTGACACAGATTCATCCGTGCCTTCCAATTCTTTCGATGATTCTTCTGCGGTTTTTTTAAGTTTATCTATAGCTTCTTCTATAAGATTAATTATCTTTGTTTTTAACTCTTTATTATCTTCAGAGTCTTCTAAATTCTTTGCGGGAGTACCCTCAACTGCTGTTTTGTCAACATCACTGTTTTCAGTGTCCTTATTCTGAACATTTTCATTTGAAGAATTCTTAGAGCTCAATTCATGATTATCTAAAACCTTTTTAAATTCTTCACTTTTATTTGCTCCGTTTGAAATCTCCTGCTTTTTAGAAGCAGCATAGGTATTCACATTAACATTCATATTTACGTTCACTGTTTTCACCTCCTCTCCCTATGGTTATTTCTAATATAAGCATATAACGCAAACTCATCATTGGTTTTCTGTTCAATTAAATTTTGCTGCTTTATAAAAGCACACTTCTGATTTTCCTTTAAAATTTCAACTGTCTTTTTTTCAACTTGGCATTGTTTTAATTCACATCTTTTTTGCTTTAATATCTCTTCTTTATCCTCTAAGAGCACCGAGGTTTTATCAATAGCCAAATTTAATGCATTTAAATAATTCTGTTTCATTTTTTGCTGAATAATAGGTTGATGCACATCTATACTTCTATGAGTTTTATACTTTATTTTTAGATCACTTAGCTCTTCTTGCATTATATTTCTATCTCTTTGGGCTTCTTTAAATATTAATTTGCTTTTATCCTCATTATCTTTTCTAATATCAAGAAGCTTTTGCAGTCTAAATTTATAAATATCTGCCAACTTAAAAACTCCTCTCTGAACATCTTAAAGGCCATATATACGATCATTTCTTTGATACTTTAATTAAATATATTTTTCAGCATATTTAAACTTTCATCAATGTCTGCAATTTCATTAATACCCTGCTTTAAAAAAGCCTCTATACTATCATTATATTTAATTGCATTGTCAATTTTTGTGCTACTACCTTTTACATAGGCCCCAATATTTATTAAATCTTCGGAGTCTTTATAAGTTGCCATAAACTCTCTTGCTATAGATGCCACCTGTTTATGTTCTGTTGTAGCAATTTCAGACATTAACCTACTTACACTAGCTAAAACATCAATAGCAGGATAATGATTTTTTGCAGCGAGTGCTCTTGATAAAACTATGTGCCCATCTAGTATCCCCCTTACAGCATCTGCTATTGGCTCATTGAAATCATCACCATCTACAAGTACTGTATAAAAAGCTGTAATAGATCCTTTATCTGACATCCCGCTACGTTCCATTAATTTAGGTAACATTGCAAACACTGATGGAGTATATCCTTTAGTAGCTGGAGGTTCTCCTATTGCTAGTCCAACCTCTCGCTGTGCCATTGCAAATCTTGTTACTGAATCCATCATTAAGATTACTTTTTTACCTTGATCTCTAAAATATTCTGCAATAGCTGTAGCTGTAAATGCACCTTTTATTCTTACTAGGGCAGGCTTATCGGATGTTGCACATATAATAATTGATTTTTTCATTCCCTCTACTCCTAAATCTTTTTCAAGGAAATCTCGTACTTCTCTTCCTCTTTCTCCAATAAGTGCAATAACATTTACGTCAGCTTTTGCTTCTCTTGCTATCATCCCAAGTGTGGTACTCTTACCTACTCCACTACCTGCAAAGATACCAATCCTTTGCCCTTCACCACAAGTTAAAAATCCATCAATGGCTCTCACTCCGGTAGGTATAATTTCTGTTATCCTACGTCTTTTTAGTGGATCTGGCGGAGATGCATTAAGTGAATAAGCAGTATATTTAGTAATTTCTGAACCGTTTAATGGGTTTCCTAAACCATCTAAGACTTTTCCAAATAGTTCCTCAGAACATTTAACATTTAAGGGACTTCCCGTTGGCACTACTCTGCAACCTGGTGCAATACCCACAAGCTCTCCCAGAGGCATTAGAATTACATCCATCTCCCTAAAACCTACAACCTCACAAGAGATTTCATCATTTGACTTATTATAAATTTTACACACTTCACCCACAAAAGCTGTTATTCCTTGAACTTCAATAGTAAGTCCTATAACATTAACTACCACACCTTCAGAATAAGTGTAATTAATATCAGGAATTTTATTCATTAAATACTCAAAATTTAGAGCTATCATAATTGTTCTCGACCTTTCTATATTTGTTCTTCCTGAAAAACTTCTATTATTTTTTCTATACCATAAGCTATACTTACAATACTTTTGCCTGTTTCTTTTTCAATAACAGCAGTTCCGTCATCTAAAAAATTATCTTCTATTACAAATATATCACCTTGAAAAGCAAGCCTGTCTTTATAATTTTGAATTTCATCTTTTATGGTAATAAAATGAGTACTATTAATTTTTATTACATATGATTTTACGTTTCTTTCATTTTTTATAGTGTTGAATATCATTTCGTTTAAAGCATCCATTTCTTTTACTTCTTTTTTTAATATATTTTCAGCTATATTTACGATTAGTGCTTTTATATGTTTTTCCTTCTTTATTAAATATTTAGTATACTCATGTTTTGCGGAAGTCAATATGAAATCAGCATTAGCTCTCACTGCCTCTGCTTCTTCCGTTGCACCACTAAGAGCATCTTTATATGCTGCTTCATAGCCTTCCTTGTTTCCATTATCTAAGCCTTCCTTAAAAGCCTCAGTTTTTGCCTTTGCTGCATCTATGTAGGCTTTGGATATAATGTTTTCACTTTGCCTTCTTGCACTCTCTAACATACTATTTGCAATGTTTTCATAGCTTTCCATATTAACGTCAAAACTATCCTTATCACCGGGTAAGTGTGAATCCCCAGCATCTACACTTAACTGGGTATTTATTTCCCTATTGCCCTGCTTAATAATTCTTGAATTCTTTATGACATTAATTGATGATTGCATCTTCTCCACCTCTTGAAAGTACGATTTCTCCAGCTTCATCTAAGCGCCTTAACACCCCAACAATTTTCTGTTGAGCTTTTTCAACATCCATAAGTCTAACTGGTCCTAGGAATTCCATATCTTCTTTTAATGATGCAGCCGCCCTTTTAGATTGGTTTTTATATATACTATTTGCAACTTCTTCTGAACATCCTTTTAATGCAAGAGACAAGTCCTTATTATCTATCTCTCTTAAAATCCTTTGTATTGAAACATCATCCAAGGTGATAATATCTTCGAATACAAACATAGATTCTTTAACCTTTTCTGCAAGTTCAGCGTCTTCTCTCTCAAGCCCCTCGGTAATATTTCTTTCTGTAGTTCTATCTACTTGGTTCAAAATCTCAACTAGGGATTCAATGCCACCAACCACAGCGGTATCTGTTCTAATAACAGAGGATAATTTACCATTTAATACTTTTTCAATTTCTTTGATAACCATAGGAGATATACTACTCATGGTTGCAATTCTAAAAGATACGTCGCTTTGCAAATCAAGTGGTAGTGCCGCCAATATCTGAGCAGCCTTATCCGATTGCATATAACACATAATAAGCGCTATTGTTTGTGGATGTTCATTTGATATAACATTCAAAAGTTGATGTGCATCAGCTTTTCTTGCTATCGAAAATGGTCTATATTGTTGTGTTTCTTCCATAACCTTATCTAATATTTCCTTTGCTCTTTGAGTTCCAAGTGCTTTAGAAAGCAAATTCTTTGCATAGTCAACTCCACCTTCTAAAAGAAAATCTTTTGCTTTATTCATTTCCATAAACTCGTCTAGAATTGTCTGTCTTTGTTCAGATTTAACTGAAGTAATATTGGCAATTTCATAGGTGATTTTTTGAATATCTTTTTCTGGTAATTTTTTTATTATACCCGAAGAAGCGTCCGGACCTAAAGTTATAAATAATATAGCCGCCTTCTGGATTCCTGTAAGTTTCCCACTCTTAGCCACTATTTATCACCTCTCATCTTCTGTCAGCCAAGACTTAATTATATCTGCAACTTGTTCAGGTTTGTCTTCTGCATATTTTTTAACTTGTTTTTCCATGTTTGATTTTTCATTGTTCGTATCAAATTGAATAGGTTCAAAATATTCTTGCTGCTTTGGAGCAATATTATCTCCAATTAAGCTATCAATGCTTGCAGAAGTTTTATCTTTCTTCTTACTAGCCTTTCGAATTACAACTAACATTATAATAAATAATATAATACCTATAACTCCAAATGCAATACGGGTATATAACGTTTTTCTAGCAGCTAACTTGTCAGCACTATCAATATCAAGCAGTGCTTGTTCCGCCGCTTTTTTACTCTCAGTGTCAAAAAACAATCCTTCTATACTTATAGAATCTCCTCTTTCCTGAGAATATCCTATAGTGCTAGCAACTAAATTATTTACAGAAGCTCTAGTTGCTTCATCTAAATTACCATCTAATACAACTGAAGTAGTTATTTTACTAACTGAACCTGGTGCTTGTATTATGGTCTCTTCTATTTTCGAGATTTCATTATTTCTTGTAATCTCCCTGTTCACAACATTTCCATCAGGCGTGATTGTTTCAATAGTATTTTTCGAAGCTTCATCTACAGGACTAGTGGATAAACCAGTGCCAGAATTATCATTCCATGTTTCAATTTCATGTAAACTTACAATTGTCCCTTCTGGATCATACTTAACTGTATTTCTTTCAACTGCATCAAAATCCAGTTCCGTATTAACAGAAACTCTCACTCCATCTTTATATATAGGCTCAAGTACATTCATTATTTTTGCTTCTAAATTCTTTTCAATCTGTGCTTTTAAAACTTGTTGCTTATCTGTAGATGCAGTTAAGTTATCTTGTTCTGCATCAAATAATCCTTCTGTTAAAAGCACAAATTTATCAGATACTATACTAACATTTTCCTTTGGAAGATTCTGAACAGCTCCAGTTAGGAGTGATACTATAGCTTTCACCTGTGAATTATCAAGTTTAGTACCTGCTTTAAGTGCTAAGGTAACCGAAGCCCTAGCCGGTTCAGTTTCACGAACAAAGGCTGTGTTTTCTGGTAACACCAAATTAACCTTAGCTCCTTCAATTTCTGAAAAAGACTTAATAGCTCTTTCAATTTCACCAGCTAGGGCTCTTTGGTACATGATTTTAGTTTCTGTATCTGTTGGTGCCATTTTTCCACTATCAAAAAGTTCGAATCCATCGCTTCCTTCTGTGATTTCGACCTCTGACATAAGCTCCATTCTAAGGCTATCAACATCTGCCTTAGGAACTAGTATTGAGCCACCTGTGATCTTGTAATCAACTTTATTATCTTTTAACTTTGCTACAATTGCACCCGAGTCCTCTGCTGTCATATTAGAAAATAAGACAGCATATTTAGTTTTCGTTGCTGCTACTAAAAAATAGATAAGAGCTACTGTAACTACCACCATAAGCAAACTATAAGCTATTTTTTTACTTCCACTTAATTTGCTCCAACTTTGAGAAAATTTATTTCTCATTTCAAGTAGCTTATTCATCCCTAGCACCCCTTACTATATCTGCATTCCATTGAATTCCTGATATGCCTCTACAAGTTTGTTTCTAATCTGCACTGCTAGCTCTAAAGACAGCTTAGCCTCTTCTGTAGATAGCATAACCTTATGTATATCTTCTTCTTCACCTTTTATAAATTTCTGAGTAATATCATCCGCTTCTAATTGTTTATCATTAACTTCACTCAATTTTTCTTTTAGAGTGTCTAGAAAGCCACTATTTTCACTTTTATTTTCTACATCATTCTTTTGAGATTCATTAATTATTTTCGCATTGTTTATATAAGTACTAATATTCATAAACCATTCTCCTATCTACCTATTTCTAAAGCTTTAGAAAACATACTCTTTTGAGCGTTTATAGAGCTTACATTTGCCTCATACGCTCTTGTAGATGCAATCATATCTGCCATTTCATTTAAAATATTCACATTAGGCATAGTCACATACCCTTCGCCATCTGCATCTGGATGCGATGGATCATAGACCTTCCTTAAAGGCGAGTCATCGTCCACAATTCCTACAGCCTGTACCCCTTTAAAACTTGTTTTATATGTACCGCTAGTTTTATCTAATTCATTTTGTAAATTCTCCTTAAATACAGCTATTTTTCTTACGTAGGGCTTACCATCTTCTCCCCTTGTAGTAGTTGCATTTGCAATATTTGAAGCAATTGTATCCATCCTTAATCTTTCTGCTGTTAGTCCACTAGAACTTATTTTCATTCCGTTAAAAACATTATTCATAATGTATTATCTCCCCCCCGATATAATATAACTTTTAAGCGAAATATTACTATTAACTTGCTTAACTAAAGCATTGTACATTAATGTGTTTGCTGCTTGATTGGTCATTTCAAGGTCTATATCTACGTTATTACCATCTTGCCTCATGCTAGTGCTTTCGTCTCTTTTTACTGTGATTTCTCCGCTGTTACTAGTTGTTTGCATATGCTTGCTATTATCAGTTTTCATTCTATCTCCACCCATGCTATCCTCTAAGGTCTCCTCAAACGTAACATAGAACTTTTTATATCCTTTTGTATTAATATTTGCAATGTTATTTGCAATAACTTTACCTCTCAGTGCTGAAGCGTCCATACTCTTTGTAAGCAAGTTATACGTGTTTTCACTTGTGGAACTTCCATTTATATTCAAAATCACCATCTCCCCTAATCTATTAGTTTGACAAATAATCCGAAATTCCTTCTTGAAATTTCATTTTTTACTGTGAATTCATTAAGTTTATTGAAAATTTCTAATATATTCCACTTTATAGCTCTAATTATATACCTTTTATTAGACTTAGAGAAATTTTATTATTATTTTTTATTAATTTAATTAAATTCTTAATTCAAACCGTCATTTTTTTACTATTCAAATGTATTTTCAAAAGGTTATGTTACTTTGTAAATAATTTTCACATAATTCATCATATATTTACATTCTACTATTATATTATACATTATTGTTGTAATTTGTCTATTAGAATAACTGATATTAAATAGAGATATGTAAATTGCAATATAAAAAGGAGACTTGAATTTTATCAAGTCTCCTTTTGCTATTATTGTATGTAATTTTATTTATAATTAATTTATCTATCTAACATTTTCAAGAATTTTTAATGCATCCTGTGGAAATCTATTGGATTGAGCCATCATAGCGGTAGAAGCTTCTATTAGAATATTATACTTTGCATATTCCATTATTTCTTCTGCCATGTCTGTATCTCTTATACCACTTTCGGCAGATTGTATTTTCTCTGCCATCCCCATTGTAGAATTATAACTACTTTCAAATCTATTCTCTAAAGCACCATATTTACTTCTAGCACCGATAACTACATCAAGTGCAGTATCTATACTTTGTAAAGACCCATCTATATCATTCACATCTATATTTTTCACATCTATACCATCCGCATCTGTAAAGTTAAGGTCTAAGCCCTCTGCATTTAGATTATATTTTGGTATGTCAATTTTTTCTCCTACATTAGCACCTGTAACAGTTTCTATAGATACTGAACCATTATTTGCGCCTCCGACTAAAAGCTTAACTCCGTTAAATTCAGTATTATTTGCCAGATCATCAGCACCCTGAATCATTTGGTTTATTTCATTTTGAATAATACCTTTATCTGCATCACTTGTGGTTCCTCCAGCTTTTACTACTAATTCTCTAACTCTTTGTAAACTTTCAGTAATCCCATTCATACCACCTTGCGACGTTTGAAGCATACTAACACCATCTTGAGTATTTCTTGCTGCCATTTGAAGTCCTCTTATCTGCATTCTAAGTCTCTCACTTTGAGCAATCGCATTAGGATCCTCTTTGGAACTATTTATTTTAACACCAGAAGATATCCGCCCTAAGGATGCACTTTGCTTTTTAATATTCTGGCTATATGCTTTATATATATTTAAAGAGGCAATATTCTTATTTATTCTCATATGATCAACTCCGTTAAAATTTTTTATTTGCTATCTACATTTGCTATCTACTTTAGTATATCGTGTATATATAGTTTTACTTTAGAAGTATTTTGTAGCTTACTATAACTAATATAGTATTATATCTGGCGGATACATACTTAAGGCATTTTCAAAGGAATCCATTGCATCTATTTCTGAGATCTTACTATTCATAAGATTTCTATATAACATATATAACTTTAAATGAAGATCTGGATTACTGAGCTTCACTTCTACCATTTTTTCGTATATAACTTCTTGAACAGAAAGTTCACCTGCGGGATTCAGGATACTAGAAACAAAACTTTGTAGTACTTCGATTTTCGTTTTCAGATTAGACTCACAACAAAGACTGCTTATTTGTTTTAGTTTTTCAATAATTTCTTCTGCTTGTTGTACTGAAATTGTAATTTGCTCATTGCCACTCAAACAACATCACCTCTTTATGTTTATAATGTTATAACACATATTAAAATTTATTATATCTGTTTATATTTCGTTTGATTTACTAATAACTTTATATATATTATTAAAAATAGCCAATAAATAGTTTAAAGTAACTATCTATTGGCTATTATTTTATATACCCTTACTTATTCCTTAATACAGCTCTTAAAGAAAGGAACGACGCAGTTATTATTGCTCCCCACATTACTAGCATAAAGGCCAACGCTTGACCACTCATAGTTACACCTCCTTCGTATAATGATTTAGAATAGATAGTAATTTCTACTTGTTAAGATACATCTAGTGTTAAACAACCCAATTTTCTCGTTTTTCAACCATTATTAGCCGCTTTTTATTAGAATTTTAAAAAATCAATTATATATAATATATTAATTTTTTTTGAATATATTACAAATAAAGTATGCTTTTAATTTTAGTATTAATGATGTAACAAATATGCTATAATTTAATAAATAAAATAAGTAACTAAGGGGGTAATTTTTATGAGATTTGGCTTTATACTTTCTTTGATTTTTGCTATTATAGTAACATTATTTGGTATTCAGAATGCTTCAATTACTACAATTAATTTCTTTTCTGCAAAGTTTGATGTTTCATTGTCTCTTGTAATCTTTATATCTGCAATTATAGGTGCTATTATTGTGACTTTATTGGGTTTACAAAAGGAATTCGTATTAAGTCGTGGTAATAAGAGGCTCACAAAAGAGGCTCATAATTTTGAAGAAGAAATTGAAACCATTAAAAGTAAAAATACTGATTTAACGGTTGAAAATGAAACTTATAAAAACAAAATAGAACTATTAGAAAGTAACAATAAAATTTCAACTGATGAAATAAGTACACTAAATATTGAAATCAAACGACTTAATGCTAGCTCTACAGATGAAATAATTCTTTAAATGATGGCAAATGAGGTTTGAACTTAAGAATATAAAAATGAGCATCAGCAGCTAATTCAATATAGCCACTGATGCTCATTTCAGTATTTTATCATATATTCTTCTGGTCTAAACTTACTAATTAAAAAATATCATTTAACAATATATAAGTTACTTTATAGCCTTTAATTTAGCAATATCTGACCAATTACTTGCTGTAATAATTTCCACACTACTCATGTCTTTTCTCATACTCTTAACTTCACCTTTAATTTCTGCAACATCATGCTTCATATTTTCCTGTTCAGCTGATATTACATCAGTCTTATGCCCTAAAGCTCTCAATATTTGAGTATGTTCATTTTGTGTGGTTTTAATTGAATTAATATCTCCATGCATTAAATTCATATCACCCTGCATTGATTTCACATCACTTTGCATTGCTTTTAGAATATCTAAAACTTCTTTCTCCATAAATTCACCACCTAAATCTTTTCTTTTATTATATCACAACTGTATTTGAAATAATAAATTATATTTCTTGCACAACTTCCAAAATTCCTACCTTAATGTCTATTGCATCATTTGAAAAATCAGTCTATATATATTCATATTTATATTGTTCAAATTTACAATTTTCGACGAGTGACAGTCACCATTGTGAAAAAGGAACGACTAAGCTTGCTCTTAGTGGGATGCTTTAACACTGCTTTTTCTTATCCTTTTATAGTAATTTCATACTCAACATATTTTTTATATAATTCTCTATCGTTGTTTTTAAAATAAGATAATATTGTATTACTAGAAACAAACTTTTCTTTTTCAGTACCTATATACATTGAGTAGCTACTCCATGGGTAAATATCTGGCTTTTCCACCATTTTAGCTCTAACAGGGTTCAAATGTATATACCTGCTTGTTTCAAGCATTTGAGTATCTGATTCTATAATTTCCGAAAAATATCTATCTTGAAATAGATGTCCAATATAATTATATTTTTTATTATAGTACTTTGCATATTTACTACTTAATTTACCTATAAATTGCCCTAAAGGCTTTTCTGCTGTTTTAATCAATATGTGCACATGGTTATCCATTAAACAATAACTTATTATTTCATATTTATCATAGGTATAATAATCTAAGGTTTCTTTCATTAAAGTTAGATAATATACAAAATCTTCTTCATCTTTAAATATATCATTTCTGTGATTACCTCTTGCTGTAACATGATAGCTTGCACCAGGATACCATTCTCTTTTTATTGTTGGCATATTCAAAACCTCCACCCTATTATGGTATTAATGATTATTGCCAGATTTTTAAATTTTACACCGCAGAGCATTTGTGAATGTATGTATATATTTAATAACCTTTTCAATTTTAAGAGCTAGTATGATAGGACCGACTTAACTCTACTTATCAAATAGAGTCATAACCACGACAAAAAATAGGCACCAGCGCTATTTATATAGCTACTGATGCTCAATATAATCTATAATTTCCAAATTTTACACCCCTGGGGTGCTTACCAACACAACAAAAATAAGCACCAGCAGCTAATCTAATAGCCACTAATGCTCACTCTAACTTTTGTCCGTCTTTTGTTCTTCTGCTATCGCTATCTATTGCACTAATCTGTGATGCTAAATTGTCTAACCTATGATTCAAATTTCTTAGTTGTAGTGGCGTAACAGTGACTTGCTTACCTTGTTCCGCTATCGATCTCATTTGTAGCAGCTTTACTTCTTTGAGTTTAAGCAGCTTCTGTTTTTCCTGTGCCCATTCTATTTCCTGTTGTAGTTGCTTATGTAGTTCTTCCTTATTATCCATTTGTTTATCTGCAATTACGTCTAAATTCTGTCCGATATTAGAGTCTATTGCATCAATATGAGTCTTTTCTATTATTGGGTTATTATTTTCTTCGCCTGTATCCATAGCTGTTTTCATTTCTACTTTGTCAGCCCGTTGTTGAACCTTTGCTAGTGCTGCTATATCCATATGATTACCTCCTAACACTATTTTTTTCAGGTCACCGTTATTCTAGTTGCATGAGCTTTCCTAGCTTGGACTGATATTTCTGTAGCCCTAGTACTCATTCAACTGCTCCTTCGTTTACTACATTTTTACTTTCTTGATCTATTTCATTTACCTGTGCTGCTAAATCGTTTAGCCTAGCATTTAGAGCTTCACTCTCTAATACACTCAAATTCTCTTCTTTAGCCTGTTCAGCTATTTCCTTCATTTGCAGTAGCTTTACCTCCATGATGCCTAGCATATTATGTCTATATTTTACCCTATTCAATTCCATCTTTAGTTCTTCTTTTTCACCCATACCTATGCCCTCACATCCAAATTTTGTCCTACATTAGAATCTATTGCAACATTCTCTATCATATCTATCATATCTGTCATCTGTGTAGCATTTTCCTTACCAGTATTCATTGCCATCTTCATCACTTCTATGCCAACTGATTGTTGAACTCTTGATTGACTCATTATCATTGATAGTGCCCCTATATCCATAGTTATTCCTCCTACTTATCTTTATTTGAAAAAAGAGCCAGAGTTTTCACCCTGACTCCTTGATATTACTTTTATAAGTTTATCAATTATCTTAATAATTGAAGAACTTGTTGTGGTTGTTGGTTAGCTTGAGCAAGCATAGCTTGAGCAGCTTGATTAAGAATATTGTTCTTTGAGAATGTTGACATTTCTTTAGCCATGTCTACGTCTCTGATTCTTGACTCAGCTGATGTTAAGTTTTCACTTGAAGTTCCTAAATTAGCTATTGTGTGCTCTAATCTGTTTTGGTAAGCACCAAGTTTAGATCTTTCAGCTGAAACACTTTCTATTGCAGTTTGAATTGTTGTAACAGCTGCACTTGCTTTAGATTGTGTGGAAATATCTAGTCCAGCAACAACTGTTGCCTCAGACATTGATCCATTTGCTTGTTTTGTAGCTGATGTTGCTACATCTGTTGTTAGATTTACAGTTGATGTTCCCTCAACTGCTGTACCAGCTGTAATTCCAATCTTCATTTGTCCAGCGCCATTAGCATCGCCTATTACATAACTACCACCATTTTTCTGATCAATCGTTGTAGCTTTACCTATATCTGCTCCAACTGATGCCTTGATGTTTACTGTATCTCCATCAGCCATTGATGTTAGCTTAGCAATATCAATAATTACATCATTAACTGTTTGAGTACCTGTAGTAAGGTTTGTGCCTGTTAAATCTCCTGTCCCATTCCAACCTGCAGCAACTGTTGTATTTACACCATCTGCAAATGCAGCTGAAACGAATGAAGAAGAGTTAGCAAAAGTAGTAGTGGTATCAAAAGCTCCACCTACACCAGCTGTTGCTACAACAGTGCTTAAATCAATAGCTGAACCATCAGCTTTAATTTGATCTCCTAAATCAGTAATAGCTGTTGAAATTAATGCTGCTGTATTATTTGTTACTGCAGTATCTAATGAAATTATTACCTTATCATTTACATCATCCCATATAGCTGTTGGAGCTCCAGCCTGTCCTGCACCTGAAAATTCTATTGTAACTCCATTGAATGAATCACTATTAGCGCCAGAAGCAAATGATAATGTATCTGCTAGTAGTGCGCCAGCTTGAGCATCTGCAATAGTAGCAGGTGCTGCAGTAGTTGCTTCATGATAAACTAAAGTCCCATTTACATCAGCAGATGCAGTACCTTTAACTGCATCTGTAGCAACAGCAACAGCACCAGTTTTTGATGTATTTACGGTACCTGCTGTACCTACAGACTGTAATTGAGCTGAAAGAGATGCATCCTTAAAGCCTTTAACCGTTACTTTCTCTCCTAAAGCTGCAGTAGTAGATAGTTTAGTTTGATCAATTGTTATACCATTAACTGTATTATTTCCTCCTGAAACAACTCCACCTAATGAACCTGTAGCTACCCAATCTTTAGTTCCGCCTGTTGCAGCACCTTTTTCTGATGTTAAACTACTAAATCCTAATTTTGTAGCTGCAGTAATATCTGAACCTGTTAAATCAACTTTTGTTGCAGAACCTGTTGCTACACTAGCAATTGACAATTTATGATCAGCACCGACACTAACTTTATATTTACCTGCCCCTAATGCACTGCTGTCAATATCCTTTTGCAATGCAGTAACTACCTCAGCCTCAGTACCAGTTACAGCTTTAGTGTTAGTCAAGCCAACAGTTACTCCATTAATTTTTAATGATCCTGTTCCTACAGCAGACATATCATTAGTCGTAGCATCTATAACTCCTGCTGCTGTATTTGTAGCTGCAGTTCCATGGTCTGTATAGGTTAATGTAATATTTGTATCTGCAGTTGCAGTACCAGAAACTAAATTAGCAACAGCAGTTCCAGTAGCGTCTGTAGCAGTTGTTGCTCCTGCATCTGATGCAGTTAATGCAACTTGATATTTTCCATCTGCGAGTGTCTTTGCAACATCAACTGAATCAGAACTTACAGTTGCAAGTTTTGCTGGATTATTATCAGTATCAATACTTGCTTGACTTACGTCTCTTGATATTCCTAAAGATTTTGCATCCATTGCATTAATTGATAATGTTATACCTTGACCTGAATTTGCTCCAACATGGAATGTAGCTGATTTAATTCCATCATCAGATATTCCACCATTTATAAGTTTTTGAGTATTGAATTCAGTATTGTTTGATATTCTACTTACTTCTTTAGTTAATTGATCCATTTCCTTTTGAATTTCTCCACGGTCTACTGATACGTTAGTATCATTTGATGATTGAACTGCAAGTTCTCTCATTCTTTGAAGTATGCTGTGAGTTTCGCTTAATGCACCCTCAGCTGTTCCAATCATAGAAATGCCATCTTGAGCATTAGCTGAAGCTTGGTCGAGTCCTCTAATTTGTCCTCTCATTTTCTCTGATATAGCAAGACCTGCTGCATCGTCTCCTGCTTTGTTAATTCTAAGACCTGATGAAAGTTTTTCCATTGATTTTGAAGCCTTATTTGAATTAATGTTCATGTTTCTGTTAGCGTTCATCGCACCTAAGTTGTGATTGATTATCATAATAATATTCCTCCTTGAAATTTTAGTAGGACATCCTTGTCCTCTATTGGTTATTTATAGTTAAGCTCGCTATGAGCCGTACTAACTTGTTGAAATGTTGCTTTTCAGATTGTCCTTGTTACTTCTTTGTTGAATTTCATCATCTTGTGATATCAAGGCTTTCAGAGCATTGTAAACATCCAGTTGATTTTCAACAGTTAGGCAACCTTCTGCCGTCATTTTTTAATATATACTTAAGTCATTTTTGTTTTTGTTGCTATTATATATATCGCTACAATAAATAATAACTTTATACCTTTTTAAAAATATATTTTAAAAGAATGTAATCGGAATTAAATTATCTCCTGCTGAGATGTAATGTTGTTAAATTTCTTTACTCAAAAATACAGCTTTAGCAGATATATTATTATATCCTGCCATTCCTACTTGTTTTTGCTCGTTTTGTTTTATTTTTTTCAATAAATCACTTTTTCTAACTTTCATTTCAGAAGTTAATACTTTTTCTAAATTTTCAATTTCATATTGCAAATAGAATTTCTTCAGTTCCTCCTTTGAATAACTCATTTTACTAATATCGTTCAAAATTAACTGCCTTTGCGCAAAACTCTCTTCTAATTTCTCATATTCTTCTGCTTTAACTATTTTAATAATAATCAAAGTTATATTTTTATACTTAATAAAGTTTTCCTCTAAATTCAATTTACCACCAGCTTTATTTTAATTAGAATTATCAATGAATATTATCCAGCTGTCCCTTATATATATTAACTTGTTCCAAGCATAGACGTAAGTGCACTCTGCTGTGTATTTAAAGCATTCATAGCTGTTTCTAGCGCTGTGAATTTAGCATAATACCTAGTTTGTGCAGCTTCAAGTTGAGCTTGAAATTTACTAACATTTAAAACTTTATTATATACTTGGTCAGGGAGTGTATTTTTACCAGAAGAACCTGAACTACTGAAATCATATTGCTTATTTACAAATATATTCATATATCCAGCGGTAGTATAAGTACCATCTTTACCAAGTCCAGGTGATGCAACATAGTCTCTTATTATTGTGTCCATCCTTTTAAATATACCATCTTCATTGTATTTTGCTGAGCCTATATATGCTGTACTCGAATCTATAGTGCTATTAGAAGACCCAATAAATAGTTTTTTAAAGTCCTCCATATTATTTTCAATAGCATTTTTTAATATCTCTTCATCCTTAATTACAAGTTTACCGCCGTCTGTAAGATCCTCTGATGTTTCTATACCTACAGCCCCAGTGCCATAACTACCAAAACTTAAGGATACTTTCCCAGAGCTTTTATCTTTATTATCATAACTACTGTATACAGGTGAATAAAGTGTTCCTCGTAGTTGCGACATTAAACTACTTAAATAGTCATCTTTCCTAAGTATTCCAACCTTAGCTTTAGCTTCCCATGTTTTGATTTGATCATCACTCATGCTTTCTCTTTGATCATCAGTTAATGGAGCATAATCCCTATCTTTCGTTTCTGTTAATTTGGTGTTAATTGTTGATATTATAGTATTATAATCTTCAATGAATTTTTTCACATTGGTAACAACAGTGTCTGAATTTGATGTTACATTTACATTTGAGGTTTTTTCTAATTCACTAACTCCAGCAAGATTATAAGAAACACCATTTACAGTGAATTTATTCGAACTTTGAGTTGTAGTTGTAGGTATAGTTTGTCCTGGAGCAGTAATTGCCACTATGGCATCTTTTCCTGTTTTGGTTATTCCAGCAATACTATCTTCAATTGTTATTCCAAGATTACCTATGTTACTACTATTATTTTTAATTGTAATACCTGAAGAAGATCCATAATTGTTAGATTGGAATGAAATTTTACCAGTTGTATCATCTAAACTCATTGTAACTGCTCCACCAGTTGCACTTTTGACTTGATCCATTAACTCCGTAATTGTGGTCGCACTACTTGCATTTATACTTATAGGTGTTGTATTTGTGGCTGTATCGTAGGATAAAGAAAAACTAAGAGTAGTTGTAATCCCCAAATCAGACAATTTTGAAGATGATGAAATACCGCTATTAATAGATGTTATTGAAGCTAATTCCACATCCTCAGATGTTTTTGCAGTTAAACTAATGGAACTTGCACTATTAAATTTTATATAACCACCAGATACATCATTAACATATGATGCCGAAACTGTACCATTTAAATCTGGGTTTTCAAATATTTTGCTGTTAATATTTGCAACCACTTCATCTATATTTGTATCATTTGAATTACCATTTAGTATTTTAGCATCTAACGTTATCTCAGTAGACCCTAAAGTCAATTTAGCGCCATTCCATAGTTCGCCATCTGTGACTTCTATCATAGAATTTAACGATGACCCGGATATTTTAGCCTGTTCTGCTAATTGTTGAACATTAACCTTATAATTTCCAACCTTTGCACTTGAACTAACAGTTGCTGAAACAATAGCACTATCCGAATTAGTTACTGAATTTGTATTAAAAGAATTCCCAGACATCATATACTTACTTGAAAGAGGATCAAAATAATCCTGCAATCCTTTTATTCCTGTAATAATTTCTCTATACCCTTCTTGCTGCCACTGTACTGTCTGCTTAGCTTGGTTTGCTTTATCAATCTTAGATTGGTAGTTTGAAACCATAGATTTAACTAGTGCATCTGTATCAATACCAGATGCCATCCCCGATATTCTCATTAAATTAGCACTTGAAGTACTACTGCTGCTTGGATAAATACTCGACATATATTATCAACCCCCTTATTCAATTGCCTATTTCCCACCTTTAGTCCTTTTATAAGCCTCACTCCAAGTATCCCTAACATCATCAATCAGTGGAATTACCTCATTCATAATCTCTTCACTTTTTTTAATATTAGCATCCGCAAGCCTTCTAACTATAAATTCATAAACCTTCATTAGACTCTCTGTCCATTCGCCACCTTTTGCTACGTCCATAGTTGCCATTAATTCATAAAATATATTCTGAGTTTTTATAATATTTTCATGAGCCTTTTTAACATCTTTATCCAAGATTGCTTGTCTACCTATTTTTGAAAACTTTGCAGCCCCTTCTACCAGCATTAAAAGAAGTTGATCCTTTGATGCAAAATTCACACTATTACTTTTATAAGTATTAAATGCATTTCCATAAGCGTTCATTGCCATACTCCTCCACCCCTACTTTTTAGTATCTATAAAATTACCAATGATTCTTTGCTCATTTTCCAATGCCTCTTTAAAAACCTCAATCTCATATTGAGTATTTCTCGACGCACCTACAGATATTTTATGTTTCTTCTTATATTTTGAAAGCTTGTACTTAAACTCTTCATAGGAACTTGAGTTATCTCTAGGATTTCTATCTTTATTTACAGTTATTGCATTTTTTCTATGAACTACACCAGACTTTGTTGTCTCCTTAACTCTTTGTCTTAATTCAACATCAATTTTATTTAATTTAAATTCCATAATAGCCCTCCTATCTTTATTCTAAGGGGTCATGCTTTTTTATCTACTAAAATACCAGCCATTTCACACATTTTAGCTACCATATCCAATATCTTTTTCGAAGGAATTTCTTTTATCACTTCATTGGTGTTATTATCAATTACACTTACAATCATTTGGTTAAGCACATCATGCTTTTGATATCTAACATGGGTGCCTTCACCCAGTAAAAATTTATTGATTTTAACAACTGCATTTTTAATTTCTTTTTCACTATCATTTTTTGCATTAAATGAATTATTCACTTCAACAGATTTTGAAACCGCAATATTTTCTGGTGCTTTATAAAATCTATCTATATCTGCAGAACTATTTTGACTAATACCCCCAATATCCATAATTGCCCCCTAATTTATTTCTTTAATTTTTCTAATGCTGACGCATCAAAGGCCATAGCCTTTTTGTTCTCATCTGTTATCTCTATATAAAGTTCTTTCCTAAGTATTCCAATTTCTTTTGGTGCGCTTATAGCAATTTTTACTGAACCGTTTTCAATCTTTACTATAGTTATTTCTACATCTTCACCTATAAGTAATGATTCACCTTTTTTCCTACTGATTACTAACATTACCTGTCCCCCTTGCTTCTCTTTGGCATAATAAAAATTATTATTTATTGACCACTTTAAATAGAGGTTCTTTTACTTTGTATTTATCATTATCTAATATTAATTGTTCCCCTAACTTTGCTTTTATATTAATAATGATTGGGGCTTTTAAATTGGTAGTCATATTCTCTATATTTGAATTTAAAGTCACTGTTGTTAATACTTCTACATCTTCAGGCCTCTCTATTCCAAGTTCTTTTAAATTACTTTCCGGTATTTTAAATTCATAATCCATAATTATGGTAAATGGGGATACCAAAACTAAGCCGATTGCAATATTTTCAATTGAATGTAATATGCTAAAAGCCTCATTACCTTTCAATGGAAAAATTATAAACTTTTTAAGTTCCTTAAAGCCTGGCAAACCTTTTTTAAACTCTATAACATCTTCATCACTATATGTTCGTGCTCCATGGTACTTAGTAACTATCTCCATATTACAAAACAACTCCTTTACTAAAAATCTTTTTTCTATCAACTCTCAACTTTCCACTACTATAATTATAAGTAATCAAGTAATGTAGGCTGAATAACCTTAGCACTTGTTTGAAGAGATGCCATATATATATTTTGCATAGTAGCATATTCCATTACTGTTTCCGTAATATCTATATCTTCTGTTGCGGATAGAATTTCAGTTAAATTAAAGTTTGCATCTACATTTCTAGATTCAGCGCTTTCCATTCTGTTTTGCTTAGCTCCAACTTGTGATCGTAACTTTAGTATATTTGTCATAGCTTTTTGAATGCCCTCTAAGTCTCCACCAGTCAATTCACTAACAGTACTATCATCAAGGTGGTCTGTAATATTACCCAATAATTCCATAAGATTATTATCCCCATAGTTCATAACTTCTGATGCTGTTACATTATATTCCATAGTTACACCTTGAGATACTTCAACTTGGACCTTTGAATTTATTTGATTGTACTCAGTAGCACCTACTCCGGTAATATCTAATTTTCCTCCGCCAACCATTGAATATACTAATTGGCTATTTTTTCCATATGTACCACCGGGAGCTATTTCAGTAGGTTTAGTAGTTCCTCTTGTCCCACCAAATATATATTTACCATCAAAAGATGTATTTAGTAAATTTGACAGCTCCTCTACCCTTTGATTTACTTCATCCTTAACAGCCTGTCTTTGCTCATTACCATAGCCAGCATTACCGCTTGAAACTAAAAGTTCGTCTATTCTTCCAACTACACCACCTATTCTATCAAGTGTTTCATCTGTCATATCAAGCCAATTTGTTGTATTTTTTATATTACTATTATATTGTTTATTTGCATCTATTTCTGAATACATTTGCATTATTTTAGAAGCTTTAGCAGGATCATCTGAAGGTTTTGTTATTTGTTTTCCAGAACTCATTTGGTTTTGTATCCTGCTCAGATTAGTTAAATTAGTTCTCATATCCCTTAGAAAATTATTTGATAGCATTTTATTAGTTACTCTCATATCTTCACCCCTTCATACAATTAAATTTATTATTTATCTTTTTAAGCCATTAATAACAAGATCTAGCAGTTCATCAACGGTTGAAATAATCTTTGCATTAGCTTGATAAGCATGTTGATATTGAATCATATTAGCCATTTCCTCATCCAAAGATACACCTGATATGGAGGCCCTCGACTCATTTAATCCTGCTAGTAGCGCTTCATGGTTGGTAACAGTTTTTTTAGCTGTTTGTGTTTGAGTTCCCAATCTACTTACGACATCTGTAAAATAACCGCTAATAGTCGTTCCATTTGATGATGAATTAATGGAACTAACTTTTCCATCCTCAATATTTACTTTATCACCGGTCAAAAACCCTTCTCTTGTAGTACCCTCTTCTATACCTTGAATCTCTAATTTTATATATCGAAGCTGGGCAATAGCAAGTGCTCTAGTATTATCAGTTGGTCCAGATGTAGCATTTTCCCCAGTGTTTATAAGCATTGGATCCTCAAGTATTTTTTTATTAACTGTAATATTTCCCGCTGTAATTTCAGCTTCCCCTGCTGCTGTCGTTACTCCTGCTGCCGTTACATCTTTACTATTTACAAAAAAATCAAGTATACCCGTAGGTTTAGCTGCATCACTTTCACCACTATGTACAGCATTTATAGAAAAAGCAATACCTTTAGCTAATGCATCTAATTCTCCTACATATTTATCTATATCCGCTTGTACAGACATATAACCTTGTAATTCTCCTGTTTTCGGAGTAAATAGAAATCCTGGCTTTTCTATATCTGTACCTATGGCATTGCCATCCTTATCTGCCCAAATAACTCTACCTTGATCTAACCTTTTATATTGATCACTATCTAATGTCATTTCTAAAACTTCTTCCTTATCATCCGAGGACATATCACCCTTTTTATAATAAGTAATTTTGTAATTTTGATCTTCGCCTTCATCTGGAGTCCCTATTGGCTCAATTGAATTTATATAAGAAAATCTTTTAACATCCTCGCTAGGGCCAGACTTTACAAGGTATGCATTTTCCATTCCTTCTTCATTTGTTCTAATATCTTGTCCACCGAACGTTTTCTTATCTATAGTAATACCAAATTTGAAACTTAGCTGATCTACTAGCAAATCTCTTTTATCCATTAAATCATTTGGCTCATTTCCACCAACTTTTACAGCTATAACCTGTGTATTTAACTCATTTATTTGATCAAGCATATTATTTACATCCACTACTCCCTGCTTAATAACATCCTGACTATTGCCTTTTATTTTTATAAGTTGATTATAAGTATTATTTAATTCATATGTAAGAGCTCTTGATTGTTCTGCCACTACCGTTCTTGTATTAGAGCTTTCTGGGCTTCCGGCAAGCGATTGCCAAGAATTAAACATTCCATCCATTAAACTTGACACACCACTGTCACTAGGTTCATTCATAATACTCTCAATCTCTGAAAGAAATTTTTCACGCCCTGTGTAGTAACCCATTGTTCCATTTTCAGTTCTTACCTGATAATCTAAAAAGGTATCTCTGATTCTTACTATGGCGGATATCTGTACACCAGTACCGAGTTGTCCAACGCCCATAGCATTATTCATACTAGGCATACCAAAAGGTCTTGTAGTCTCCATAGTAGCTCTTTGCCTTGAATAGCCTTCTGTGTTAGCATTAGATATGTTATGAGCAGTTACATCAAGAGCCTTTTGTTGAGCGCTCATACCTCTTGTAGCTACATTAAAAGTTGAAAATAATCCTGACATTTAAATCACCTCACACTATTTGTTTATTTTGCCACTGGAATTATAAGTTGCTTTCTCTCTTACTGGGTTTAATATATTAAGTATCCTACTTGTAAAACTAAGACCTTGTTTTATAAGTAACTCGTTAGTATCCTTTTGAACTTTAACTTCTTGTAATATGGCTTTAATCTTATAATAATTTTTCTCAAGTTCTACATCTCTAAATTCTTCCACTATCTCACTCATAGCTCTTTTTGCAGTAATCTTTCTTCGAGCAACTTCCATAGTTGCAATATTTGCATTAGCTTTTTTTATGGTATCCACGCAATTTTCCATTCCAAAGATATCATTTTTTATTATACATCTATGTTGCTCTTCAAGTGCGCTCAGCAGTGTAGTCACAGCTTCTATTTCCTGAATCATAACAGTATTTAGTTTATCTTTCATAACTAAATGTCTCTCCCCTTCATAATGTCCATCATTTTTTTAGCAGTTAAGGCTGAATCCATCTTGTAAGTACCCTTATTTACTTCATTTTTAATTGCTTCTATTTTCTCTTTCGAGTTGTGAATTTTACCATCTAATGATAGTGCACTTAGACTTTTCCCGGCTGTTGATAACTCTATTGTGTCTTTTTTTACAGCAGTTGTCTTTGGCTGTGTTTTAGCTTCACTTTTTTTATAGAAATTAACTACATTATTTTTCACTCCATCTATTTTCATTCATATCCACTCCTTGCTTTTTATATGTTTTAGTCTTCACGGTATTCTATCTATTTATATTATCGTATATAACTTTCGAAAGTTTATACAGTATTTTATTATTAATGATTTATTTACATATACATTTAATCCAATGGTTTGATTTACAATGTATCTTATATATAATAAAGCTTAAAAAAACAAAAAGGAATAAATTTTCATTATCCCTTTTATAAAATATATAATTATATAATTCATATAATCTTATTCAACTATTGCCTTAACTCTTTCTTCTCCACTAATTATGCTAGTAATTCTAACTCCAAAATTCTCATCTACAACTACAACTTCTCCATATGCTATCTTCTTGCCATTTACCAATATATCTACTGGCTCCTCAGCTAGCTTATCAAGTTCAATTAGAGAACCTGTTCCCAAATTCAAAATATCCCTAATATTTTTTTTAGTTTTTCCAAGAACTACGGAAATTCCTAAAGGTACATCTAATATTAAGTCAATGTTTCTAGTAGCATTATAAACTGGAGCCTTTGTTAGAGGTTTAAATTCTGCCTGTCTAACCTCTACTTGCGGCTGCTGCCTCTCAATTGGTTTTGGCTCATATTCTGGTTCTGGCTGCACATTGTTATACGTTGGTGCATATTGTGGCACTTCATTTGCATGAGGTGCTACCTTAGGAGCACTTTCAACCTTTGGAGTACTCTCTACCTTTGGAGCACTTTCTACCTTAGGAGCTACATTAGTTTCTTCTGTCCCCATCATAATAGCCACTATTTTTTTAGCAGTTTCAGTAGGTAGTACTTGCATTATAACACTGTCAATTAAATCCCCAATAGTTATTTTAAAAGCTACCTGAACAATTTCCTCATCTTCATTTATACTATCACATAAAGGTGAAGTGCTTTCATCCCAAATCCTAGAAACTGGTGGTGAAATATTCACTTCTCTAGCAAACATTGTCGCCATAGATGTTGCCGCAGACCCAATCATCTGATTCATAGCTTCTGAAACAGCACTAATTTCAATTTCTGATAGCACTGGTACTCCTTCTAATATTCCATCCCCGCCCATCATTAAACTAGCTATAACAGCAGCATCAGTAGTTTTCATTACTAAAAGGTTTCCACCTGTTATACCACTTGTAAATTTCACGTCTAGTGAAATATTAGGAACTTCATAATTTTCTTTCAATTTTTTAAGTGTACTTACTGAAACCACTGGTGTTGCTATATTCACCGGTTGCCCTACTATAGTAGAAAGAGCTGTTGATGCTGATCCCATAGAAATATTTCCAACTTCACCTAGCAAATCTTTCTCAATATCAGAAAGCTCAAACGCCTGTATAGGTTCAGGAGTTATGTCAGGTTCCGAACTCATGTCGCCTCCATTTAAGAGAGCGTCAATTTCTTCTTGTGAAAGAAAGCCGTTACTCATAATTTTCCACATCCTTATCTATTATATCTAATATCTGAATCCCCTTATTTTTACCTATAGTACCAGGAATACCTGTATAACACAATCGTCCTTCCACAAATACTTTGACTGGACTATCGCTGGTATTATCCAGTGTTATAACATCACCCTCATTTAACTGTAAAAACTCATCTACAGTAATATTAGTTGAACCTAGAAGTCCCGTTAGTGGAACACTTACTATATTTAGCCGTTCTTTTAATTTATCTCTAGATTCACTGACAATTTCCTCATCATTTTTCCTAAACCAATATTGCACAACAAGTTTATCTAGTACTTTTTCAATACTTAAATAAGGAATACAAATATTTATGAAATTATTAGTATTCATCATTTCTACCGAAAAAGTAATTAGTGCAACAGGTTCATTGGGAGCTAGTGTTTGATTAAGTGCAGGGTTGGTCTCAAGTGCCTCGATCTCTGGTTGTACATCCAAAACATCTTCCCAAGCAAGTTTTAAGTTAGATATAAGCCCAGCATTAACCTTTTTCAATATGTTTTTATCTATATCAGAAAAATCTTTTAATTTGATCTTTCTATTCCCCATCCCTCCAAGGAGTATATCAATTACTTGAAACGCAAATTGAGGATTAGTTTCAAATAATATAGAACCGCTTAGTGGTGGCATTTTAAATATAGTTAAAACTGTAGGATTAGGAATTGAATGAATAAATTCATCATAGGTTATTTGCTGAATACTTTCAATTTTAACCTTCACATTGTTTCTAAGTTGCGCAGATAAATAACTTGATATTATTCTTCCATAATTATCGTGAATGAGCTCAAGCGTTCTCAGATGGTCTTTCGAGAATTTTTGAGGGCTTCTAAAATCATATAGCTTAATTTTATGTTTTTCATCTTCGCCCGGGATTTGATCTGCTTCTATTTCCCCAGAGGATAGGGCAGATAAAAGTGAATCTATTTCACTTTGTGATAATACTTCTGCCATGTTTCTACCTCATTTCTATATATATTAGAATTATTTTTCTTATCTTTCGAAAAGCTCTTATCCTTCGAAAAGCTCTTATCCTTCGATAAGCTTACTAATATCAATTAATGTAACAATTCTATCTTTAAAGTTTATAACACCTTTAATGTAACCTTTATCTCTTTCATTTTCAATTTTTTCTATTTGATTTTCTTCAATTTCTAATACTTCATCAACTTGATCTACAGTAACTCCAACAAATTCTTCTTCTAGTTTCAATATAATGATGTTTTCTTGGATCTCTTTTCCATTTTCAATATCTAAAAGGATATTTATATCTAGTAGAGAAATTATAGTCCCTCTTAGATTAATTAGACCTTTTATATACTCTGGAGACTTTGGTACTTTTGTTATTTCCATCATATCATTAATACTTTGAACTTTAGATGATTCTACTGCAAATTGTTCCTCGTTAACCTTAAATACAAGTACTTGCATAATGTTCCCCTCCTAGCCTACAACTTTTTTTATTGCTTCAAGTACTCTATCTGCTTGAAACGGTTTAACAATAAAATCTTTTGCACCAGCTCTTATTGCATCCATAACCATAGTTTGTTGACCCATAGCACTACACATAATTATTTTTGCAGTAGGATCAAAAGCTTTAATTGCTTTAACAGCTTCAATTCCATCCATCTCTGGCATTGTAATATCCATAGTAACAACATCTGGTCTTTCTACTTTATACATTTCCACAGCTTTTATTCCATTATTTGCTTCACCTATAACATCAAACCCGTTCTTCTCTAATATATCTTTTATCATCATTCTCATAAATGCTGCGTCATCAACAATTAATACTTTAGCCATTTTATACTACCTCCAATTAATTTACACCTAATGAATTCAATATTTTTTCTAGTGATCCGGGCATTGGTATATAGTAGAAATGCCCACTGATTTTTTTATTTTCCTGTAAAAATTGTGTTTCTAAATCAAGTATATACTCATCAAATTGACCTGCCTCAATAAACGTAGTCGAGAGTATTGCTCCCATCATATCTAAAGCAACCGCAGGCACCGAAGGAGTAAGTACAAGATTTGTAAGTTTTGCTATTGCATTCATGAAAGAGCTGGAAATAATATTTCCTATTTCACATAAGGCTGAACTTCCAATTTCTGTTATTTCTTTCTGTTTCTCACCCATAAGTACTGAAATGAATTTTAAAGCAGTTTCCTTATCTAAAGTATACAGTATATTACCTGGTATATCACCAAGAACTCGCACAATTACACCAATTACTACCTCTTCCACACCGATTTTCGAAAAAATATCATCAAATGGAATAATATTTACTGATGGAACCGTCATATCTACCTTTTGGTTCAATAATCTTGATAATGAAGTAGCTGCATTTCCTACACCAATATTCCCTACTTCTTGTAGAACATCTAATTGCATAGGACTAAGCTTTGAATAATCCATTTAATAATATCCTCCTTAGACTAAAGCCGCAACATCTAATATTAATGTAACTAGGCCATCTCCTAAAATCGTTGCCCCTATATATTCTTTTAATCCATGGAGCGTTTTCCCTAAGGGCTTAATTACAATTTCTTGTTGACCTAGAAGTGAATCTACTAAAAGACCTACTGTTTTCTCTCCCACCTTTACGATAACGATGTATTTCTTTGCTTTACTCTCAGTTTCTGTTTGTAATCTTTTACTTACCCTTACTAATGGAATTACGCTGTCATTATAAAGAATAACTTCTTTATTATTAGTTTTCTTAATAAGTGTTTCCTTGTAGTCTATTACCCTATCAATATATCCAAGAGAAATAGCCATAGTTTCATCACCAATTTTTACAAGGAGAGCTTGTATAATTTGTAGTGTCAAAGGTAATCTTATAATAAAAGAGGTACCTTTGTCAATTTCACTAGTAGCATCTACACTTCCACCTAAAGCAGCAATTTTAGTTTTAACAACATCCATGCCAACTCCACGCCCTGAAATATCTGTCACTTCTTCATTAGTACTAAATCCCTGTGCAAAAATCAAATTCTTTATATCTGTATCTGACATTCCTTCAGTGTTTATACCTATTTTATTAGCTTTGGCCACTATTTTATTAACATCTAGCCCCTTGCCGTCATCTTGCACTTTTATTATGGCTTTAGTGCCTTCAGCGTAAGCTATAAGCTTAATAGTTCCCACAGGATTTTTCCCTTTGGAAATTCTCTCAGCGCTGGATTCAATACCATGATCCGCTGCATTTCGAAGCAAATGTAATAATGGTTCCCCTATTTCATCAATAACTGTCCTATCAAGTTCTGTTTCCTGTCCTTGTATTTCAAGTTCCATTTCTTTTTCAAGATTTTTGGATAAGTCTCTTATCATCCTTGGAAACCTATTGAATACTACTTCCAGTGGAAGCATCCTTATTTTCATTACTAAATCTTGCAGCTCTGAAGTTGCCCTACCTACTTGTTCTAAAGTTTCGTTTAAATCCTCCAATTTATGAACACTACTTATTTGTTCTAGTCTTGTTCTATGAATTACAAGTTCTGACACCATATTCATAAAACTATCTAACCTATCTAGTTCAACTCTTACAGATTGATGAGCTTTTTTATGAACTACCGCTTCTTTTTTATCATCATTTTGGACAACTTCGGAGCCTTTTACCTCAATTTTTTTAAATTCCCCTAAGTTTTCTGTCAAATCATCAGCATTATTTTCCAGCACAACCTCTTTCACTATTACCTCATCCACTTCGGAAATATTCATCAAAATGTTTACAACTTCATCTTTATTTTTATTCGTAATATAAATTAATTTTATTTCAAATTCAAAATTCTCATTTTCTAAATCCTCAGCTCCAGGTATAGATTTTATTATTTCACCATACTCCTCTAAACTCTTAAAAATAAGAAATGCTCTCGCTGATTTAAGTAGCGTATTTGCACTTATTAAAATTTTTATATCAAAAGCATTATACATTTTTTCCACAGCTTGCTTAACAATATCAATGTCATATTCATTAAGGACAATTTTATCACTTGTAGCAGAATTAGCATTACTGGTAACAGGAGTTTCTGTTTGGGTTTTCACAGAAATATTATCTCCTTCTGCTATGGAATGTAAGTCATCTATTATATCCTGGATTGAAAGTTCTTCAGATATTCCCTCCGAAACATTATTTACCATTTTTTCTAGTGTATCCAGACATCTAAATAAAACAGTTACCACCTTTTCAGTTACTTTAAGTTTACCTTCTCTAAATTTAGATAGAACATCTTCCATTTTATGTGTTAATTCAGCCATTTGATTAAATCCCATAGTTGCAGCCATACCTTTTATAGTATGAGCTACTCTAAATATTTCATTTAGTTTATCTATGTTTTCAGGTGTTTGTTCTAGCTCAAGAAGAGATTCATTCAATGTCTGCAAATTTTCTATTGACTCTTCTAAAAACATTGACATATATTGTGATGTATCCATTTTTTTCCCTCCCATTAATTGTTATGCTTTTTATATTTTTTTATAAATAAATGTAGATGCTTTTTCAAATCCATACTCTTTATAATTATATATACTTTCTGTAGCCCCTACAAACAGTAATCCTCCTTTTTTCAGAGATTCACTAAATTTTTTATATATTTTATCCTTAATGTCTCCATTAAAATAAATAACTACGTTTCGGCACACTATTACATCAAAATTGCACTCATACTTGTCTAAAATAAGATCATGCTTCTTAAAATCCACCATTTTTTTAATTGTAGAATTAAGACAGTATTTATCTCCCTGAATTATAAAATATTTATCCAAAAATCCACTTGGTACATTTTTAATTTCTGCATAAACATATTCACCATTATTAGCTTTTCCTAGTATTGTGCTATCTATGTCTGTAGCTAGAATTTTATGGTTAGCTCTAGGATATAAATCATCCATAATCATAGCTACCGAATAAGGTTCAGCTCCAACAGAACATGCTGCACTCCAAATCTTAAGTCCTGAACTATATGATAGTTCAGATGCTATTTTTTTCGAAAATTCAGAAAATATTTCTGGATTTCTAAAAAATTCTGTTACGTTTATTGTGATGAAATCTAAGAATTTCTGCTTTTGTAGAGGATCCCTCTTTAATAAATTAATATATTCCTCTACAGAATTAACTCCAACTCTAGACATTAAGCTTAGGATTCGTCTATGTAATTGATTAGATTTATATGCTGATAAATCTATCTTATATTCTTTTAAAACCCATTGCTGAAAATATATTAAGTCCATTGCTATCTCATCTCCCTGCTAGAATTTCACTAATTCTTTCAGCAATATCCGAAAGTGGGATGATTTCATCCACTTTACCCGTTTCAAAAGCTGCCTTTGGCATGCCATAAATGATGCAAGTAGACTTATGCTCTGCTATAGTAATTCCTCCATTATCTTTAATCGCTACGGTTCCATTTGCTCCATCACGTCCCATTCCAGTAAGTATAACACTTAATAACCTAGGTCCGTAAACTTTAGTAGCAGATAAGAATAGTTTATCTGCGCAGGGCCTAACTCCCCAAAGGGTAGGTTCTGTATTTAGATGTATCCTTTTGTCAATCCCTATCTCCATGTGAAAACCACCGGGAGCTATATATACTACATTTTTTTCTACAGTGTCACCATCTTGTGCTTCTACAACCATTATTTCACTGTTCACATTAAGTCGCTGCGCAAACGCCTTTGTAAAGCCTGTTGGCATATGTTGCACTACTAGTACTGGCACCCCTAGATTTTTAGGTAATTCTGTTATTACTTTATATAATGCTTTGGGACCACCAGTGGAAGCTGCAATAACTATAGCCTCTATGCTGTGTGCTCCTGTATTTGTAGTGTGTGCTATTGCTAAATTATTTTTTTTCTCAATTCCTTTGTTTATAACCTGCCTACGAGTAAAAGCCAATTTTATCTTTTGCACCAGTTCATTTTTAACTTTATTAAATTCTAGTGATATTGACCCAGATGGTTTGGCTATAAAATCAAAAGCTCCTAGCTGTAGACATTCCATAGTGAGTTCCGTTCCAGTTTTAGATACACTACTAAGCATAATAACTGGTATGTTAATATTTTTTTTTTGCAATTGCCCTAAGGTTTCAATCCCATCCATTTTAGACATTTCAATATCCAAAGTTATTATATCCGGTTTTTCAAGGGTGATTTTTGATAACAGTTCTTCTCCATTTCTTGCTGTATCTATAACTTCCATTTCTGTCTCGCTATTGATCATATCAGAAATTATTTTTCTCATTAATGCTGAATCATCTACTACAATAACTTTAATTTTTCTTAACAATATATTTCACCCCATTGCTGTTTGCATAAAATCTAAATTTCAATGATACCTATACCGACAGTTCTAATAGACAGGACTCCACTAGCGGTATCAAATATTAAAGTTCTTCCCTTATTTCCGCCAATGTCTTCTGCTATTATAGGTATAGATAGTTCTTTAAGCGCATTTTTAACAGCTATACCATTTCTATTACCAATGTCCATTATTATACTTTTATCCGCAAAATTAAACATGGAAGCTCCACCTGCTATTTTAGCTCTCATATTTTTAAGCTTTGCTCCTTTTTTTATCATATCCTGGACGAGTAATGGTATAGCTAAATCTGCAAATTTCATTTCATTGGTTACTTTGTTAAATTGATTACTATCCGGAAGCATTATGTGTGCCAATCCTCCAAGTGCTAGTACTTTATCATAAATTGCAATGCCAACACAAGATCCCAGTCCCACAGTTATTAGTTTATCCGGAGAGTATGCTACATTTAGATCTGCAATCCCTACTTTCATCTCAATATATTCCATCTCCACACCTTATTTACATTATTTGTATTTTTTTCTTGTTCTGTTAATATACCTGAAAGATTTAAATATATAATTATTTTACCATCAATTTTAATAAATCCTTTGATATATCTTTTTGAAATTCCAGTAATTATCTCTGGTAAATCTTCTACATTATTGCACTTTACATCCTTAACTTCAGAAACAAAATCAACTATTATACCTATTTTGCTATAGTTTTGCTTCACAACTATTATCTTAGTTTGTTCTGAAGTTTCTGTTATAGGCAAATTGAATCTTTTTGATATTGATATAACCGATAAAATTTTGCCCTCATAATTTATCACACCTTCAACAAATGCTGGCGAATCTGGAATTTTAGTCGATTTTTCGTATCCTAGTATTCTTTCTACTTCCATAATATTAGTAGCATAATACTCATCATTTACGCTAAAAATTAAGATTTTAATATCTTGGTCCTCCATATTAGCTCCCCCTATAATCGTAATTTATCAACAATTAGCTCTCCGGAATCATCTATATAAGCATGGACATTTTTACTAGTAATATCTAAAACGTATTCTCTAGCTCCTATAACAAACCTAGTATTTGAATAAGCAATTTCTGCCCATATTTGGCCATGGTTTTCTACAATAAGCTGAGTTGATACCCCCCCATTTCCACCAACTGTTTTGCATTTAATTTCTTTCCCAGCTTTTATAAGTCCACCCCTGGCTACACTTTTATCTTTTTTAAATATCACACTATCACTTGCATGTATTTGTGATACGTATTGTCCTTTTCCACTAAAAATTACATTACCTGAACTCTTAATTATTGAATCTTGACAATAATCCAGAACTACATCCACAGGAAGAGTTAAATCTATTGAGAGTGTGACGATTTTATTATCAATAATTGACACAGCATCATTTAATTCCTCATAGTGTTCTATACTAAGAGGTCCTAAATTAAGTATTTTATGTTTTATAATAAATACTAATGGATCCTCTTCACCTTCCGACTGTGATATTTTCTCAAGGACCTTAATTGATGTTTTAGGAAGTTTCTTAAATTTAGTTTCAAGCAAAATTTTAATTAATTCACCATCACTAGTATTCTTTTCTAAAAGGTTCATTTCTTTCAATTGACTTATTGAAGCTATTATTTTTTCTAAATCATTTTTCATGCTCATTAAATCGCTTAAATATTCTTGAGTTATTACATCTTCTTTACCAGCAGAAATAGCTGAATGAAATATATTGCCACGTATTACAATATCTCCATTAGCAATAATTATTGCTTCTGCTACATTATCTTTAATTAAAATAGAATTACCCGCTTCTACGCTCATGCCTTCGTGTACACTGCCATGGATAATTATATCTCCTAAAAATTTAACATTACCAGTTTTAAGTTCCACATCTCCATTTACTTCATAGGTTTTATAAACAAAAAAAGTTTTTCCTTTTACTGAAGGTCTACCTTCAATTTTAGCTACAACTGTGCATTCATCTTTCATTTCAGCTCCAGATCCAGCAGCTAATACTATTTTTTTTGCATTATTAGTTTTTACAATTTTACCCATAATATCCATTCCATCTTCTCCAACCGCTCCTGGATAAAGAATAGCTAAAACTTGTCCTTTTTCTACTGCATTAACGGTTCCTATGGCCTTGTAGTCTACAATTTGTTTGGTATCATGATTTTCAGAAAGTTCTTTGTGTGCCAAATCATACTTAATTTCAAACCTATCATCTATTTTCATTATAGGCTTCTTTCCTTTTGCAATAAGTAGTTCAGAAATTATCTCAACTTCGCAGCATTTTATAATTTCAGCTTTTAAAATACCATATTTAATATTATGATTTATAAGTTCGTTTTCAATTTCAACTGCGGTGAATTTGGGTGGCATAGTCTCTTCTTTTACTTCTGTTTCTAATACAACTGAACTTGCGGCCTTCAAATCTTTTAGTTTATAAGTAATATTAGGTTCGTACATAATACTAATATAAGCTTCCATCTTATCTAAACTTGTCCTTAAATCCATCTGCCTTTTAGCTTCATCTTCTTTAAGTAAAACTTCTAGATTACTTTCCGCGTATACAGGTGCATATAGGTTTACTTTTTCACCATCTAGAATTATCGTAAGACTATTTGTAGCAGAAATTAGTGCTGGTTTTCCACCTTGTTTAGGATTTTTTATAATAATTTCACCAAGAACAACTTCTATAGTTCCATTTGTTTCTTCACTAGGGATTTCTATTTTTTCTAAGTAATCTACATCCTCAATAGAAATCACAGCATGTTTCTTAAAAAAACCATTTTTCTCCTCTAGAATTGAATATTTAAGTTTTTCTACTGGTACACCTAAACTAATACTTGCACTTTGCAAACACTCTGAAACATTAACTCCTTGAAAATTTTTAGTGCCTACTTTACCTGCCAATTATACCACCTCTTTCTATAGTGAAATTATACCATCATTTATCCTTATATTTCTTTATAATACCAAATGTTTTATTTATTTATCGTCCTATTATAAAGAAACTTTACAAATTTTTGTTTATCTTGATTTAATTCAACATCAAATCCCACCATTATTGAATTTATAATAGAATTTTTTGATGAATTAAAAGAAAACTCATCCACACTTTTTATTGGTAATACCTTTGGTGAAGTCCCTGAAATAAACAAACCTGTTAAACCCTTTAAATGACTTTCGTGAATATCGTCTTCTCTAAAGTCTATATTTAAATTTTTGCAAACTTTTATAATAAATTGTCTTGTGATGCCCGGAAGCACTTTTAAACCCTTTGAAGTTACTACAGTAGAACCTTTTATCATGAAAATATTTGATTTACTACCTTCAGTAATAAAGCCATGATTATCCACAAGAATTGCCTCGTATACTTTTCCACTTTTAATTTTTTGATCTACCTTTTCTCTAAATTTATTATTTATCACTTTAGCATTTGGATTTTCACGTTCAACCTGATATGTAATGGTTTTCACACCTTCTTCATATTGTTCCAGTGACGGATAGTCATGTGGAATAAAATAAGCTAAGAATCTTTCACTGAAAGTATTATTTCCACTTTTCTCATCTCTTGGATCATAATTTATAATTAATTTTAAATTTTCGTTTTGAGCACTATTTTTATCTATTAATTTAATAATTCCATCTATAATTTCATCCCTTGTAATATGGAGACTATATCTCATAATGTTCGCAGAATTTTCTAACCTGTCTAGATGTTCCATAAGAAAAACAGGAATTCCATCACTTACTCGTATAACTTCATATAAGGTTTTACCTTCACTCTTATAGTAACTGTCAAATTCTCCACTGTTTTTAATTTCCTCTCCGAATAAAAAATATGAATTTGTACACTTCTCCATAAATATATCCCCCTTGTATCTTTATTAATTCTTTATTTCCACTTTAAAATTTCTATTTTATCGTGTGTTTTCTTAAAGTTTATTAAATAAGGATGACCAACTAGGTTGAAAAGTGGAAGATCTGATAGAGAATCAGAATACATATATGAACTTTCAAAATCAACCTGGATATTTTCTTCCTTTAATACTTGTTTTAATCTTATTACTTTTTCCTCGCCTTTACAATTTTTCCCAATGATTTCATTTCTATGAAATCCACTATCAGTCAAAAACCTAGTCCCTATTACCTTGTCAACTTCCTTTATATTATAGAGCTCACTTAAATAGAATTCCGCAGAAGCTGAGATCAAATAGATCTTGTACCCCTGTGCTTTCATTTTTTTAATGGTATCAATAGCATCCTTATACAATATTTTACTTAACCGTGTTTCATAAAATTCACTGACAATTTTCTTCATTTCCTCTTCCTCTATACCGTCAATAAATCTTATAAAAATTTTCTTTAATTTTGAAGCATCATATATCTTAAAAGCGTAAAATATAGATGAAAATATACTTTTAGGTAAATATTTTATTAGTCTACGATTTTTTTTCATCATAAAAAGATAAAACTCTACTAATGTTTCCCTCTTTGTTAAAGTGTAATCCACATCAAAAATAGCTAATTTTTCTTTCATAAGTTCTCCTTTCTTAAAAAAACATATTAATATTGTTATTGTTACCATAAGCTTACTATTAATGCTTTTTAAAAAAACTTTAAAAAGAGCCGATGCATATGCAACGACTCTTTTATAAGATTATTTTTCTTCTTTAATCATTTTTTCGTAATATGCAGTTACTTCTGCAAATTCTTCATCTTCAGGAATAACGAGTTCTCCTGTTTCTGCATCTCCAACTACCTTGAAAAGATAAATTGAATCATCCTCAGGATTTTGAACTAATGCAAATTCATTATCTTTATAAGTAAATCCATCTACTACCTCACATGGAATTACATTACCATTTTCATCTTCTAAATCTACTGTTAATGCTTCACCTTCTCCACAACCACAACCACAATCTTCATCGTCATGTTCATGACCTCCGCATCCACAACCATCATTTTCATTGCTTCCACATCCGCAACCTTGGTTTTCTACTTCAGTTTCCTCTTCATTACAACCACAACCGCATCCGCAAGATGCATTTTTCTCTTCATTCATAATGTAATACCTCCTATATTGAGTATGTTATAATTCTACCCTTAATCATGCAATATTAATAGTGTTTTTCGAATTCTTTTTATTAAATTATTGTTAAATTTTATTATGAGCTAAAATTTCAAAGGAAGGTGGAATTTAATCCATCTTCCTTTGAAATTTTAATTTTAAATATTATTTTTGTTCAGCAAGTTTTTTGTAACCTTCTAATCTATCCATAGCATCTTTTTCTGTTTTAACAAATAATTCTTCTGCTATTTCAGGATAAACTTTTGCAAGTGAAGAATATCTTACTTCACCCATTAAGTATTCTCTAAATGAAGTAGTTGGCTCCTTAGAATCTAATATAAACGGATTCTTACCTGCTTCTTTTAATTCTGGATTAAATCTAAACATACCCCAGTATCCAGATTCAACGGCTCTCTTAGTTTCAAGTTGTGTACAACCCATTCCAACTTTGAGACCATGATTGATACATGGTGCATAAGCAATTATAAGTGATGGTCCTTTATAAGCTTCTGCTTCTTTTATAGCTTTTAGTGTTTGATTTTTATCAGCACCCATTGCTATTTGAGCAACATAAACATAACCATAACTCATTGCCATCATACCTAAATCTTTTTTCTTAGTTCTCTTTCCTGTTGCTGCAAATTTAGCTACAGCAGCTGTTGGAGTAGATTTCGAAGCTTGACCTCCAGTATTTGAATACACTTCTGTATCCATTACAAATATATTTACATCTTCGCCAGATGCAAGTACATGGTCAACTCCACCGTATCCAATATCATAAGCCCAACCGTCTCCACCAAATATCCATTGAGACTTCTTAATTAAATGATCTTTTTTACTGAAAATTTCTTTTAGCGCTTCACTACTATCTTTTTCAGCAGTTAATAGTGGTAATAATTTAGATGCTGCAGTTTTTGAACCCTCTGAATCATCTTTGTTTTCTATCCATTCATTAAGTGCTGCTTTTAATTCTTTGCTTGTGTTTGATGTTAAAGCTTCAACAGCTAACATTTCAACTTTATTTCTTAATTGCGTAGTTGCAATGTACATTCCAAGTCCAAATTCAGCATTATCTTCAAATAATGAATTAGCCCAAGCAGGTCCTTTACCACATTCATTAACTGTATATGGTGAAGCTGGTGAACTTCCTCCCCAAATTGATGAACATCCTGTAGCATTCGCTATAAGCATTCTATCACCAAATAATTGAGTAATAAGTCTAGCATATGGTGTTTCTCCACATCCAGCACAAGCTCCGCTGAATTCCATCAATGGTTTCTCAAATTGGCTTCCTTTAACAGTTGCTGTTCCCATTGGGTTTTCTTTTTTAGATAATGATAGCTCAAATTCCCAATTTTCTATTTTTTCTGATTGCGTTGCATATGGTTTCATAATTAGTGCTTTTTCTTTTGCTGGACATACTTCTGCACAATTACCACAACCAGTACAATCTTCTAAACTTATACCTATAGTGAAATTAAGACCTTCAAATTTCTTTCCACCTGAAGCTTTTTTACTTTCAAAATTAGCAGGAGCATTCTTAAGTTCTTCATCAGATGCTAAGAATGGTCTTATTACAGCATGTGGACATACATATGCACATTGATTACATTGTATGCAATTATCCATTTGCCATTCTGGTACATTAACAGCAATACCTCTTTTCTCGAATGCAGCTGTTCCTGGTATTATACTTCCATCTTCTATTCCAGCAAATGCTGAAACAGGAAGTGAATCTCCTTCTTGTCTATTCATTACATCAGCTATGTTTTTAACGAAATCTGGTCTAGCTGCAGTTTTAGTTTCAGTTGCATCTTTAGCATTTTTCCAGCTTTCTGGTACGTTAATCTTAACAACTGATTCAATTCCTTTATCTATTGCAGAATTGTTCATATTAACGATTTTTTCACCCTTTTTACCGTAAGATGTAACAACTGCTTGTTTAAGATACTTAACTGCATCTTCTGCAGGTATAATGTCAGCTAGTTTAAAGAAAGCTGATTGCATTATCATGTTTGTTCTTCCACCAAGACCTATGGATTGTGCTATACCAACTGCATCAATTATGTTGAAGTTAATATTGTGTTTTGCAATATACCTTTTCATTGATGCTGGTAAGTTTTGCTCTAGTTCTTCTTCGTTCCATATGCAGTTTAATAAGAATGTTCCATTATCTTTAATTCCTTTTAGAACATCATATTTATATACATAAGATTGGTTACCACAAGCAACATAGTTTGCAGCTGTAATTAAGTATGGTGATTTTATAGCCTTCTTACCGAATCTTAAGTGAGAAACTGTTATTCCACCAGATTTTTTGGAATCATATGCAAAGTATGCTTGAGCAAACATCTCTGTATGATCTCCTATGATTTTTATAGCACTCTTGTTAGCTCCAACAGTACCGTCTGATCCAAGTCCCCAGAATTTACATTCTTTAGTGCCCTCTGGAGTTGTTGTTACAGTTTCTCCAACAGGAAGTGATGTGTTAGTAACGTCATCTACTATACCTACAGTAAATCCATTTTTAGGTGAATCTGCTTTTAATGCATCATATACAGCAACAATGTGAGCTGGAGTAGTATCTTTTGAACCTAAACCATATCTTCCACCAACTATAATTGGTCTAACTGCTTTATCAAAATAAGCATTTCTTACATCTTGGAATAATGGTTCTCCAATAGATCCTGGTTCTTTAGTTCTATCAAGTACAGATATTTTTTTAACAGTACTTGGTATGTATTTAAAGAAATGGTCTAATGAGAATGGTCTGTAAAGATGTACCTTAAGTACTCCAACCTTTTCTCCTTTTGAAATTAAGTAATCTATAGTTTCTTCAATTGTATCACAAGCTGATCCCATTGCTATTATCATTCTATCTGCATCAGGTGCACCATAGTAATTAAATAAATGGTAGTCAGTTCCGATTAATGAATTAATTTTCCCCATGTAATCTTCAACTTTTTCTGGAAGAGCATCATAGTATCTGTTTGCTGCTTCTCTTCCTTGAAAATAAATATCTGGGTTTTGTGCTGTTCCACGAGTTACTGGGTGCTCTGGGTTCATTGCACTATTTCTAAATGATTCTACTGCGTCTTTATTTACAAGACTACCTAGTGTTTCATAATCCCATATTTGAATTTTTTGTATTTCATGAGAAGTTCTAAATCCATCAAAAAAACTTACAAATGGGATTTTTCCTTCAATAGCTGCTAAATGAGCTACTGGGGATAAGTCCATAACTTCCTGTACTGAACCTGATGCAAGTATTGCACATCCTGTTGCCCTAGTAGCCATTACATCTTGATGATCTCCAAAAATATTAAGAGCATGAGTAGCAAGTGATCTTGCAGCTACATGGAATACTCCAGGTAAAAGTTCTCCTGCAATTTTATACATATTAGGAATCATTAGTAGTAATCCTTGGGAAGATGTAAATGTAGTAGTTAGTGCTCCTGCTTGAAGCGAACCGTGAACTGTTCCTGCTGCTCCAGCTTCTGATTGCATCTCCACAATTTTAAGTACTTGACCAAATACATTCTTTGTTTCTTTAGCTGCTAGTTCATCACAGTATTCAGGCATTGTTGAAGATGGTGTTATAGGATAAATTGCTGCCACATCTGTAAATGCATAAGCAACGTGTGCGGCTGCTGTATTACCGTCCATAGTTTTCATTTTTCTCATTTAATATACCTTCTTTCATTAAATAATATTATAATAGATAAAAGCTTAATAGAGTCATTTTTTACGCTTAGTTTTTAGTTTGACCATGTAAAGAGCTTTTATCCAAATTAAAAATAACCTTATGTAAATGATAATTTACTCACAAATTATCTTTTCTTTGCATAGTCACAAGCATTTTTATAATTAAATGTTATTTAACCAAACTTCTTCCCATTTCCTCAGCTAGCACTAATTGCTCACTCGTAGGCGCTTCATTTACAGTTAAACTTTGAATAACATTAAATTGGTAATCTTTCATTAAACTTATCCATTTGGTCATAAACTCTCCATCATCCCAGCCATAAGATCCAAATAATCCTGTAACTTTATTACCAACTGGAATTAATTTAAATTTCTCAATGTAAGGTTGCATTTCATGTTGCTCAATCCTATTGTTATCCATTGATGGGCTTCCAAAAGCAACTGCATCTGCAGTAGTTACATCTTCCACTGTAGCTTCACTAACTAGTTTAATTAGTACCTTTGCACCTGCTTCTTTTGCTCCTTTGGCTATATGATTTGCCAAAACTTCAACATTTCCACCATTACTCCAATAAATTATTGTTAATTTTTTAATTACAATCACCTCACGAATATATATTAGTAGATAGTTTTTAATACCCTTTAATTATACATCAAAAACAAAAACATTCAAGTTTTTTTGTTGTAAATATTACAATATTATGATCCGTTTATGATAATGTCTTAGTATACCGTTTTTGATTATGTCCCAAACATACAAAAATATAGTGTAGAATATACCTCATAAGATTGTACAAATGGGGTGTTGATAATCAGAAAGGTAGATTTAAATATGA
>NZ_JAENWM010000119.1 GCF_016650035.1 Clostridium sp. | reverse complement strand
GAATTTAAGAAACTTATTAGAAAACAGTATAACTATATAAAGAAAATTGCAAAAGAAGGATTTTATTAAAAAACAAGCTTCACAACATTGATGTGGAGCTTGTTTTTTAGGATACGGTAGGTGTTCCATCGCTTACGTATAGATAACGTGTAAGCTATACTATACCCATAATATATAATGTACATTAACTAATTTGCAATAATTATTATTGAATGGTAAAATTATAATTAATAATTTTACAGAAAGTAGGGATATTAATTATGATAAACTTATCAGATGGCACAACTTTTGAAGCTTATTTAGAACAATCAAAACTTAAATATGGTGATGTTCAACTTACTGCTTACAATTCTACTAATATTTCTTTAATAACTAAAGAATCTCTAAAAAGCTTAACTTCTACTGTTAATGTAGCAGTCTTTTCTGAAGGATACTGTCCTGATTGTATTGTTACCTTACCATTCATTAAGAGAATGGCAGAAGAAAACAAAAACATAAACTTATATTGTTTTCCTAAAACTGGTTATGAAAATTTTTTAGAGGAATGCACTGGTGATGCTAGAATTCCAACTATTATAACTTTTGATAGTAAGATGAATCCTAAAGGCGCCTACGTAGAGTTTCCTAAAAGAATGTTAGATAAAATGGCTCCATTAAAAATCGAAGAAAAGAAAAACTTAATTAATGATTATAGACAAGGAAAATATAATTACATGATTGAAGAAGAACTTTTAGACATACTACTATAAATAATCTTCAAAAAATAAACACCCTTAATATTATACAAATATTAAAGGTGTTTATTTTTTAATTCTCAAACTTTGAACTAAAACGTAGCGAGTCTAGACAATCTTTTGAGTTTTATTAAAATTACTTTTACCATTTAAAAATTCACAATAAGGCGCTATAGGGCACTCCTGGCAATTAGGCTTCCTAGCTTTACATATTTTTCTTCCATGCCAAATAATATAATGATGGGCATCACTCCACATTTTTTTAGGAATATTTTTCATAAGCTCTTGTTCTACCTCTTCTACGTTTTTCCCTGAGGCAAGACCAATTCGTTTTGAAACTCTAAAAACGTGAGTATCTACAGCTATAGCAGGAATACCAAAAGCATTAGATAGTACAACATTAGCAGTTTTTCTACCTACACCGTTAAGCTCTGTTAATTCCTCCATAGTGCTCGGCACTTGTCCATTATGTTTTTCTAATATAGTTTTTGTAGCCCCTAAGATATTTTTACTCTTATTATTATAAAATCCACAACTTTTAATTTTTTCTCCTAGTTCCACCTGGGATAAAGTAATCATAGCTCCTGGCGTATTATACTTCGTGTATAGCTCTTTTGTAACAATATTTACTCGCTCATCTGTGCATTGTGCTGATAGTATGGTAGAAACTAAAAGTTCATAATGATTTGTAAAATCAAGACCACACTTCGCTCCGGCATACGTATCATTAAGAATTTCTAGAACTACTTTGATGTTTTTTTTATTCATTTAGTACCTATTCCTTTAGCTCTTAACTTTTGGAGCATATCAATAGTCATTTTTGCTAAATCATATTTAGCGTCAAATCCCCACTCTTCCTTAGCACAAGTTGGATCAATTGAATTTGGCCATGAATCAGCAATTCCTTGTCTTTCTGGATCTACATCATAATCCATTTTAAATCCAGGTATATGTTTTTTTATTTCATCAGCTATTTCTTCTGGTCCAAAACTCATAGCCGCAATATTAAATGCATTCCTATGAATTAATTTTGATGCATCAGCTTCCATTAAATCAATTATTGCATTTATTGCATCTGGCATATACATCATATCCATTTTTGTTCCTTTAGCAATAAAAGAAGTATATTTACCTGACTTTAATGCTTCATAATATATATCCACAGCATAATCAGTCGTTCCTCCTCCTGGAAGAACCTCATAAGAAATTAACCCTGGGAAACGTACTCCTCTTGTATCAACTCCAAACTTTTTAAAGTAATAATCACATAACAATTCTCCAGCAACTTTATTTACACCATACATAGTTGTGGGCCTTTGTATTGTATCTTGAGGAGTATTATCTTTAGGTGTAGTTGGTCCAAATGCGCCTATAGAACTCGGTGTAAAGAACGAAAGTTTAAGTTCTCTAGCAACTTCTAAAGCATTTACAAGCCCACCCATATTTATATTCCAAGCAAGAAGTGGTTTTATTTCCGCAGTTGCTGATAATAAAGCTGCTAAATGAATAAGTGTATCTATTTCATGTTTTTTACAAAGCAGAAGCATACTTTTATGATCAGTTACATCTAATAACTCAAAAGGTCCTGAAGTAACCACTGGGCTACCCTCTAGTTTTCTTAAATCTGTAGCTATTACATTATCATTACCATAAACTTCTCTCATCTTCATTACTAGTTCTGAACCTATTTGTCCTAAGGCTCCTGTCACCAATATTTTTTTCATCCTATTCCCTCCATATCTAATAAATGTCTTATATCACTAAATAGCTCAGTAATGTTTTTATTTTATTATTTTCATTTCTCTACCGATTTTTGCATAAATAGCTAGTGATTGGTCTAACATTTCTTTTGTATGAGCTGCTGTAGGCATATTTCTTACTCTTCCAGTTCCTTTTCTAACCGTTGGGAATACTATTGATTTTGCGTAAACCCCTTCTTCAAAAAGTCGTTTACTAAATTCTTGTGTTTTAACTTCATCGCCTATTATACATGGAGTAATTGGAGTTTCACTATTTCCAATATCAAACCCAAGCTCTTTTAACCCCTTCTTCAAATAATCAGCATTTTCCCAAAGTTTATCATTTAACTCAGTACTTTCTGTAAGAATATTAATAGCTTCTATAGCCGCACCTGCTGATCCAGGAGTTAGTGATGTTGAGAATAAGAATGGTCTAGCCCGAACCATGAGCCAATCAATTAAATCCTTTGTTCCGGCTACATATCCGCCTACAACTCCAATTGCCTTTGATAGTGTTCCAATTTGAAAATCTATTTTATCTGATAAGTTAAAGTGATGTACAGTACCCGTACCTTTGCCAAGTACTCCTGAACCATGAGCATCATCTACATATGTTATTAAGTCAAACTCCTCTGCTATCTTAACAATTTCTGGAAGCTTTGCAATATCTCCATCCATAGAGAATACACCATCAGTAATTACCATGATTTTTTCATATAAACCTGATTCTACTGCTTCTTTTGCCTTATTTCTTAAATCCACCATATCAGCGTGTTCCACTCTTATAATTTTTGCACCGGATAATCTACACCCATCTATTATTGATGCGTGATTTAATGAATCCGAAAGAATTGCGTCTTTTTTACTCATTACTGCTGAGATTGCACCCATATTACAATTGAATCCTGACTGAAATGCAATAGCTGCCTCTGTATGTTTAAATTTAGCAAGTTTTTGTTCTAAATCTGTATGAATTTCCAAAGTACCATTAATTGTTCTAACCGCACCTGCTCCTGCACCATATTTCTTAGTTGCGGAAGTTGTAGCTTCAATAAGTCTAGGATTAGTTGCAAGACCTAAATAATTGTTCGAAGAAAGATTGATTAATTTTTTATCTCCTATTGTAATAATGGGTCCATTGGGACTTTTCAATACATTTATTTCATTATATAAACCTTTACTTTTTAAATCTTCTAAATTTTCTTTTAAGTATTTCCCTAGCATTTTGCTTCCCATAATAACATACCTCCAACCTTTTATTTTGTAAATCCCTATAATTTTATATCAAAATTTTATATTTAATCACAATTCTATTATATCTCACTTAGGTACAAAATACTTATTATAATTATAAATTCCATCATAATTTATTGTATATGTTATTTGTACATGCTTTAGAACTGACAAAAATCTAAATAAAAAGGATTTATTTCTTTTATTATGTTAAATTAATGAAATTTTGAATTCTTTTTTTTAACAATTTAATATTCTTAAATCCTAATAAAAAAAACAAGATTTCAGCTTCCAAGCCAAAAATCTTGTTTATTTACATTACTCCAAATATACCCCTCTATACTTCTCTGGTAACAGTATAGCGATACTACACATTACATCATGCATAACTCTATCGTGATACTGGTTTTTATCTTCATCTTCACCTTTACTTGGAAGTATAATAGGATCACCAACATTAATATTTACATCTGCATGATGAAATCTTTCAGAAGCCATGTCACCATTTTCATTAATGGGTAGTAATTGTTCTGTTCCCCATATTCCTATTGGAAGTATTGTTGCCTTTGATAATTTAGCCATTAACAAAAGACCCTTTTTGCCCTCTATCATCTTCCCATTTCTACTCCTGGTTCCTTCTGGAAAAATCATAATGTTATTACCTTGTTTTAGTGTATTAATAATTTTTGATATAGCTTCCTTATCTGCAGAATTGGGTTTTATATTTATAGTCTTAGCCACATGAAACCCTAGTTTGGTAAGCTTATTATCTGTTAATTTTACACCGGCAATAAAAGTTACATTATTATCCTTTAATAGTTTATTCATAATTATACCATCCGCATTACTTAAATGATTGCATATGAAAATTATAGGAGATTTTGTTTCATTAATTTTCTCCATTCCATAAGTTTTTATATTTGCATATTTATTAATATACGTGTCTAGCAATCTTTTAGCTATAAACGTTACAGTCTTGTCCGGTAAAAAGTCTATTATTTTTAATAACCCTTTCGAAATCATCAAAATTCCACCTTTCATAAAAAAATCCTTATAAAATTATTATAGTTTGAAAATCTTTAAAAGTCTATAATAATAATCTCTTATATAAGGAGATGTATCCTTCTCCATAGTTTTAATTTTAACTTTTCCAATAGAAATAGCATTAATAAGTGCATTTCTTTTAAGAATATTTTTACCTCTCCAGCCGCAAGAAGTTATTTTATATTTCTCTTTAAATTCTTGATTATTAGTTGCCATTAACGCTTTAAGGTTATTGCATTTCATATGTTCATAAGGCTTGAACTCACTAAGAGCACTAAACCTTATTCCACTGTTATATGGGCAGGCTTCCTGACAAGTATCACAACCAAATAATCTACCATTTAATTTTTCAAACCAAAAATCCTCTATATCTTTTTTTTGAGTTATATAAGCTAGACAAATATTCGAATTATTATTTATTCCAAGTGTTCCCTCAACTATAGAACTTGTAGGACACGCGTTCAAACATCTGTTACAATCACCGCATTTTGTCATAACTTTTTTATCAGGCAGCATTATTAAATCCGTTATAATTTCTCCTAAAAAAACATAGGATCCGTACTTTTCTGTTATCAGTGAGTTATTTTTTCCTATGAATCCCACCCCACTGCTGCATGCAATGTATCTCTCCGGTAGCGCATTGCTATCCACAAAACTCATGGCTTTACCACCTATAGACTCAATAAATTTACAAATTTTATTCATATAATCCGTTGTTACAACATGATAATCTCTTCCAAGCGTATATTTAGAAAAATGAGCACCTTTATTAAAATCCGAATTATATAGATATGGAAACACTATAGAAATTATAGTTTTTCCTTCTTTCATATATAAAAAAGGATTTATTCTCTTATCTATACTGTGCTCCTCAAACTGATTTTCCAGCCCTAGTTTTTTTCTTTTCTCAAAATAAGGATTTAGCTCATGATAAATTCTACATTCGCTAAATCCTATTGTGTCCAAACCTTGTTTTTTACAAAACTCTATTATTTCTTCCTTAATACTCATATTGTCAGTCCTTTTTATATTATCATATCATTGTAGATTCTTTTAGTGTTCCCTAAATAATCCTTAATCTCTATTATAGTTACAGTTTTTCCAAAAATCTCTCTAGCTGGAATACCTACAGCAGTTGACTTAGCTAATACATCTTTAAGAACTACAGCATTGGCTCCGATTTTACTACCAGCTCCTATCCTAATTGGCCCCAAAATCTTTGCACCAGTGCCCACAACAACATCATTCTCTATAGTAGGATGTCTCTTACCTTTATCCTTACCTGTTCCACCTAGTGTAACTCCTTGATACAATGTTACATTATCCCCTATTTCTGTAGTTTCTCCGATAACTACTCCCATTCCATGGTCTATAAATAATCTTTTCCCTATTGTAGCTCCTGGGTGAATTTCTATTCCAGTGAAGAATCTAGCTGTTTGAGATAAAGCCCTGGATATAAAATAAATTTTATGCTTATATAAAAAATGAGCTATTCTATATAATATTATAGCATGAATAGACGGATATAATAATATTACTTCAATCCAGTTATTTGCTGCTGGATCTTTGTCTAGTATATTTTTAATTTCATATTTTAGTATTTTATACATATGATCCGCCCCCTACAAATCCCGCGATTTTAATTATAAATCCCCATGGAAATATATTTTTCTCCTCCATCAGGTGAAACAGTAACAACCTTTTTACCCTTGCCTAATCGTTTAGCAATTTTTATGGCTGCCGCAATATTTGCACCTGTTGAGATTCCAACGAGTACTCCTTCTTCTTTAGCCATTAGTTTTGCCATTTCGAAAGCCTCTTCATCAGATATTTTCATTATTTCATCAACTAAACTACTATCATAAATATCTGGTGTGAATCCTGCACCTATTCCTTGTATTTTATGTGAACCCGGTTCTCCCCCTGATAATACAGGAGATTTTTCTGGTTCAACCGCAACTACTTTAATATCTTTATTAATTTCTTTGAGTCTTTTCCCTACCCCAGTAATTGTTCCACCAGTACCTACTCCTGCCACAAAAACGTCGACGTCTTCTACATCACTAATAATTTCTTCTGCAGTAGTAGCATAATGTTTTTCTGGATTCGCTAAATTAATAAATTGTTGTGGTATAAAAAAGCTAGGCTTTCCTTCTGATATTTCCTTCGCCTTATTTATAGCACCCTTCATGCCTTTTGTTCCATCTGTAAGCACAAGTTGTGCTCCATATGCCATAATCAAATTTCGTCTTTCAACACTCATAGTATCTGGCAGAACAATTATTACCTCATATCCTTTAATTCTTCCAATCATAGCCAAAGCTATCCCAGTATTTCCGCTTGTTGGCTCAACTATAGTATATCCATCTTTTAATAATCCCAGATTTTCAGCTTTTTCTATCATCCCAAGAGCCGCCCTATCTTTTATGCTTCCAGCTGGATTAAATTTCTCTAGTTTCACAAATATATCGGCCATGTTACCCTCAACTAGTTTATTTAATTTTAAAATCGGTGTTGCTCCTATCATATCTAAAACACTGTTATACATCATAATAATATCCCTCCAAATTTATAATTAATAATTCATCTTTAAATATCTATTTATACATCTCTAATATATTATTTTAAATATTTTTGGGTACAAAAAAAACTCCCTCTATTTTAGAGACGAAGTTTTGCTTCGTGGTCCCACTCTAATTCATAACCACTTTAGTGATTATAAAGCCACTTTTTCGAGCACAGCGCTATGCTCTATCACAATAACGGGCGAATCCCGATGCAGCCTACTGTATTCGGTGCATAACTCCAAAGGGCACTTCATATAAGTTTTTCATAAGAGTCTTCTCAGCTTTAGACTCCCGCTCTGTATGCTCTTCTTATATTACTTTCCTTCTTCTAAGTATTTCCTAGTATTTTAGTATGAATTACTTTTACTTTATTATATTATATTCCCAGTATTATAATATGTCAATACTTTTTTTATTTCTGCCCTATTATAATACAAATAAATTTTCTATAAAAAACTGCTAGAATAAACTAACAGTTAAAACCTCCAAACCCTCCTGCGTAATTTTTTAAGTATTGTGAGATACTAATGCCTACGCTAAGACTTTGCTTTACTACGTTTTCTGAAGTATCATACCCATAAGCTACATTCCCACATGCGAAGATCCCATCTATATTAGTTTGTGAATTTTCATTTAATTTAATTTGACCCGTTAACGAATTAATTAATATTTTTGCTTTAAGTGCTAGTTCATTATCAGGATATACATCTACAGATAAAAGTAGTGCATCACAGGTCATATATTCTTCACTGCCTTTAATAACTTCATTATTATTATCCAGCTTTACCAATGTAACACCCTTAATCCTATTTTTCCCTTCAATAGCAACTATCTTATGCTTTGTTCGTAATGGTATATTAAAGTCACTAAGGAAAACGCCTAGTCTTTTATCAGTTGCATCGATAAAATCATTACTTTCAACTATTGCTATAACATTAGCTCCTTCTATTGAAAGCCGGCTTGCCATTCTTAATGCAATATCTCCTGTACCTAATATGACTACTTTTTTTCCTGGTATATATCCTTCAATATTTATAAACTTTTGCGCTGTACCTACAGTGTATATACCCGCACATCTACTACCCGGTATATTTAAAAATCCTCTTGGTCTCTCTCTAACACCTGTAGCAATTATTATAGCTTTAGCTTTTATTTTAAAGGTTCCATCCTTAGCATTAACTGCATTAACTTCTTTATGATGACTTAAATTCAATGCAGTGGTATTCAATTTGTAGGAAATATTTAGTTCACTTACTTTATCTGTAAGCTTTTGTGCAAATTCCGGGCCTGTCAAATCTTCACCAAAAATATTCATGCCAAATCCATTTTGAATACATTGATTTAAATTTCCCCCGAGTTCATCCTCTCTTTCTAAAATCAAGATTTTACTATCATAATGTTCTTTAGCTGAAATGGCAGCTGTAAGACCTGCTGGCCCACCGCCAATTACTACTATGTCATATTGCTGCATTTCATAGCCTCCAGTGTTATAGTATTAATTTTTAACAATCCATTATGAAGTATATAAAATATACGCAAAAACCTGTGAAAATAATTTCACAGGTTTTGTTTGGCAGGGGTAGTAGGACTCGAACCTACAACCAATGGTTTTGGAGACCACTACTCTACCAACTGAGCTATACCCCTAAAATACATCCAAATTATATCATGTATTTTTAAGTAATGCAAGTTTTTTTTAATTTTAACAGAGCTGAAGCATGATTTTTTTTAAAAGCACTAATTTAACTTAAAATTATAAATTACTATTACTATTTGTGATTCGCAGATTTTTTTATATAATATTGCTGATAAAATAAGTTTCAATTCATTTTCATAGTTCACTTT
>NZ_JAENWM010000164.1 GCF_016650035.1 Clostridium sp. | reverse complement strand
GTCATCAAAAATACTGATGCGGCTTTTCGCAGGCAGTATGCTGAGTCTATGCTGAGCGTCATGCAAAAAAGTTTGCATCCAAAGACAATGCTATCAACTAATTTTTATGGAGGTGAGAAAGTTATGAAACAACGGTTTACATCAATTTTTGATATGAAAGTAAAAAAGGAAGGCGTAATGTTATTTGCAATTGTTCTTGTTGCCACTTTGATGGCAGGAATGCTAGTTTCATGTGCAACCGCGACGGATGGCACAAACACTCCCCCACCATCATCCAGCGAAAATAAAACAACAAAAGATACTACCCAAGTTGGTAAAACTAATAATGTTGTAGTGAGTATTGAAAAATCTGATAAGTTTAGTGAAGAGGAAATAAATGATGCAATAAATTGTGTGAATAAAAAATTCAAGGATTTTGAGGGATGTAATCTTACGAAATTATGGTATGATGAAGAAAAATCAAATAATTTTATTGAAGGGTATTTGAAAAATGGTAAAGGTTCAGTGAATGGTGTCAAGGTTGAGAATGTAATTGTTTTGCTGTCTAATTTTGATGTAGATTCTTCAGGTGGTGATGGGAGTTTAGATCCAAATTCAACTTCTTCCAATTGGAATTGGATATTAATTAGGGATAGTAAAACAGGTAATTGGAAAGTTGATGATTGGGGATATTAGAAATCAATTGGTTCTGAAATTTCAAATATGAATGTAAAGGCGTAATAAAATTACATTTATAGAAATATTTTATTCGTTAGCCGGAATATCTCATCATATACGGAATATTAATGGTTAGATTTAATCTTATTAAACTTAATCCTATATTTTTTTTACTAGGATACACAGGATTCCACCTTATAAACTTTTTACTAATAATAAGAAGTAGAAACATGGGCTATATAGATTATAAAATTGGTGAAACCTATAAATAATATATAATCATCAAAAAGTTAGAAAGGGGTTTAAAATGGAACCTTTTACAGAAAGAGTTGTAGAAATTATAAAAGACATACCAGAAGGTAAAGTGATGACATACGGTCAAATTGCAGCCATTGCCGGAAGCCCAAGAGGAGCTAGGCAGGTGGTTAGAATTCTTCATTCATTAAGTGAAAAATATAAACTTCCTTGGCATAGAGTTGTAAATGTAAAAGGAGAGATTGTTATAAAAGATTATGAGACACATAATTTGCAGAAGATGTTTCTAGAAAGTGAAGGGGTTTTATTTACAAGTCATAACACAATAAATCTAAATGAATTTCAATATCATTAACGTAAAAGATTTGTAAAACTTGACTTTTAAATAATAATTGGTTAAAGTAAGTAAAAATACTCCATAATAATCTATGGAGTATTTTTACTATTAATATTAAAGTGATTTAAATTTTTTTGTTTCTAAGTATGAAAACAATAATATTAACAGCTGAAAATCCTACTAAAATGTATATTGCTCTAGCTAGGAGTTGAACAGATCCAAAAATGAAACTAACTAAATTAAAATTTAATAACCCTAAAAGTCCCCAGTTTAAAGCACCCACCAATACAAATATGAACGATAGTTTGTCTATAATACTAAGCTTATACATAATTCCCCCCAAACTTTTATAATTGTTCTGTTGTATAGATTATATTAGAAATATAATCTTTTAGAACTATTTAATAATTTCTACATAACATATATAATATTATTATTGATAAATTTATATAATAAATAATATTTTGAAGAGCACAAATGCAATATACGAATATTTCTATTAAATATCATTATATTGTATGTTATAATATGAATGAAAATTGTTTTATAATCTAAATCGTACGTATGGAGGCTAAATATGAGAAATTCTTATAATACACCATTAAATAGTAGGTATGCATCAAAAGAGATGAGTTATTTATTTTCAGATGAGATGAAATTTAAAACTTGGAGGAAGCTTTGGGTTGCACTAGCTGAAGGTGAAAGGAAATTAGGAGTTAATATTACAGAAGGTCAAATTGAAGAGCTTAAATCTTATGTAGATGACGTGAATTATGAAGTGGCTGAAGAAAAAGAAAAAGAAATAAGGCATGATGTAATGAGCCATGTATATGCATATGGGGTCCAATGTCCCACCGCAAAGGGAATCATCCATCTAGGGGCTACTAGTTGTTACGTAGGTGATAATACCGACTTAATAGTGATGAAAGAAGCTATGTTATTAATTAAGAAGAAATTAATAAATGTTGTTAGTAAATCTTCAAACTTTGCATTAAAGTATAAAGATATGCCTACTTTAGGTTTTACTCATTTACAGCCAGCTCAATTAACTACTGTAGGTAAAAGGGCAACTCTTTGGATTCAAGAATTAATAATGGATCTAGAAAATTTAGACTTTGTAATAGATAAGATGAAATTAAGAGGTGTTAAAGGAACAACAGGAACTCAAGCTAGTTTTATGAATTTATTTGATAATGATGAGAAAAAAGTAAAAAACTTAGATAAATACGTAGCGAATAAAATGGGCTTTGAAGATACATATCCAGTTACTGGTCAAACTTATTCTAGAAAACTAGACTCTATAATTCTAAATACATTGTCAGAAATAGCTCAAAGTGCATATAAATTCAGTAATGATTTAAGATTACTTCAAAATATGAAAGAAGTAGAAGAACCTTTTGAAAAAAGTCAGATTGGATCCTCTGCAATGGCGTATAAAAGAAACCCTATGCGTTCTGAGCGAATTAGTGCACTAGCAAGGTATATTATAGTAAATTCATTAAATCCAGCTATAACAGCTTCAACACAATGGTTTGAAAGAACATTGGATGATTCAGCTAATAAGAGAATATCCGTAGCTGAAGCTTTCTTAGCCCTTGATGGAGTATTAAATTTATACATAAATATAACAGGGAATATGGTAGTATATGAAAAAGTAATTGCTTCTCATGTAAATAATGAGCTTCCATTTATGGCTACAGAAAATATTCTAATGGAAGCTGTTAAGAGGGGCGGGGACAGACAAGAGCTTCACGAAAGCATTAGAGTTCATTCTATGGCTGCGGCAAGACGTGTTAAAGAAGAAGGCTTAAATAATGACCTTATAGAGAGAATTATTAATGATGATATCTTTAAAATGTCAAAAGAAGAGATTTTAGCTGTAATTGACCCAGTAAAATTTGTAGGTAGAGCACCAAGTCAAGTTGTAGACTTTATAGGTGAATATGTAAATCCAATACTCGAGGCGAACAAAGATGATTTAGGTGTAGAAACTTCTATAAACGTATAATACTTAATATCATAAATAAATTAGACCACAAGAAGCTATCACTAATGTAACTATGGAATTCAAAATCAATGTGAAAAATGAAAATGCAGGAGATTTAGTATAAAATGAATTAAAATATAGAGTATAGTCGGAAAACAATAATTAACAATATCCACATTTAGGAAATAATAATATGTATCTGGATAACGAATTATACTCAAATTAATTATAGGCATAACAAAAAGACTTTTTTACACATTATTTTAAAAAAGCCGT
>NZ_JAENWM010000079.1 GCF_016650035.1 Clostridium sp. | reverse complement strand
TGTTCACAAGAATTTGTATTCACTGAGGGAGAGCAAGAATTTTACAAAGAAAAAGGATTCGAAAATGAACCTCAAAGATGTCCTGATTGTAGAAGAGCTAAAAAACAACAAAACAATAGAGGATTTCAAAGATAATTTAATCTAATAAAAAATACCTATAGGATTTAGTTCCTATAGGTTTTTATTTTGCAAAAAAAAATTCTTCATAATTTACAAAAACCATGGTATATTATATTTACTATAAGGGAAATTAAATATAAACACTACATATTAGAAGGAGAAATAACTATATGAAAAGTATAAAGTTAAATACAGCTAATTTAAATAAAATCAAAATTCATAATAATAAAGTTGAAAACACAGCACACATTCATGGTGGAAAGTATGAAGGACAAATAAAAGATGGTTTAAAACATGGTGAAGGAACTTTTATTTATAGTGATGGAAGTAAATATATAGGACTTTGGGAGAAGGGCAAAATGCATGGTCAAGGGACTCTCACTTGGGCTTGTGGAGAAAAGTATATAGGCCAGTGGCATAATGATGAGAAACATGGATATGGAATATATACTTGGCCTGATGGTGAAAAATACATTGGTTTTTTTGATAATGGTGAGAAATCTGGAAAAGGTATTTGTATATGGCCAGATGGGGATACATATGTAGGTGATCTAATAGATGGTCTTAGACACGGCGAAGGAATTCATACTTGGTCAACAGGGGAAAAATACATAGGTAGATGGCAAAATGATAAAAGAAATGGCGAAGGTATGTATATATATCCTGATGGAAAAGTTGAAATAGTACAGCCGTCAACTACCACTAGCCAAAGGCATAGTGGCTTGTAGTAAAATTATTGGAACTATTTCATAAGATATATAATATTATGTACTAACAAAAGAAGCGGTGGCGTTTCACAAAAATAAATATAGATTTTTTTGCGAAGATGCCTTTTCAGAGAATATTTGCCTTAAAAGAGGGGGAATATGAATGTATTTTTGGTGGATAATATTATTATTACTGGCTGATAACAATGATGGTTGTTGTAATGATAACAACAACGATTGTTGTAATACTATTATTATAAACAACAGGAGAAGACGTCATAAAAAACGTTAAAACCTTTTATTAAAATTACGGGGACTTTAGCTGATTATGCTGGAGTCTCCTATTTATTACAAAGGTTATAAAAGATAGTATATAATCTAAATTTTCTAACATATAATTATATGAATATAATTATATGATTGGAGGTTTATTATGAACTATGATTATAAGGGCATTGCTCTTATTCCTTTAATAACAATGCTAATTGAAGTGATAAAAAAAGCGGGATTGCCAAATAGATTTGCACCTTTAGCGTCTATAATAATAGGAGTTGGTTTTGGACTTATATTTGAAAACAGTGGAGATATTAAAAATGCAATAATTACAGGATTAATAATGGGGATGAGTGCATCTGGGTTATATTCTGGTGGAAAAGAGGCTTCTAGGGGTATTAATAAAATAAAAAATAAGTAGGGATAGATTGATTACTTTAGATTTTTATTGGATAAAATGAAATTGTGGAGGGTTAAAATGCTTGATAACATATTTGGAACAAATTAATAGGTTCTATTTAAAAAAAATAAATTTTCAAGTATAATAATTCATTATGACTAGACCATTAGTTTATTATGCAATAACAATATTTATGGGATGCGTTACTGTTCTAATTTTAATCAATAATCCTATTTTAGGTGCAGTTTTCGCTGCATCTTTTTTAGCTACAATGTATTTTACTATAGATAATAAATTTTTTTATCTAGTAGTTTGCTTTTTTATTATTGGATCTGTAAATTATTATGCTTATTTTAATGTGAACTTACCCAATACACAAAATTTAAAAGTTAGAATTTCAGATAAGAGTACATATTATTGCTACGCAAAATATAATGATAAAAAAATATTACTAGAAGGCAATAATTATAAATTAATAGAGGGAAGAAGTGTTTGGATTACAGGTGATTTTAAAAAAAATCCAGTGTATGAAAGAGGTATCGTTGGAACATATACAGTGAAAAATTATGAAATTTGTAATGAAGATTTAATATCAGTGATTGAAAGTTTTAGAATGAGTTTATATGAAGAATTTTCTGGAATCCTTGGAAGTGAAAAAGCAGCTATAGTTATGGCAGTATGTTTTGGAGACAGTGGCTATATAGAAAAAACACAAAAAGATGATTTTAAAAAATTAGGAATCAGTCATGTTATTAGTGTATCAGGATTACATATGTCTATAGTATATAAAGCTTTAGAAATTATTGCTGGTTATAAAATTGCACTATTATGCTCATTTTTATATATGATATTCACAGGGGGGAAAGCCTCAACAATAAGAGCTTTTATAATGATTTTCATACTAAAAATTTCAAGTAAAATTTATAGGAAATATGATAGTCTATCCGCTCTGAGCCTAGCTGCAATTATATTATTAATAATTAGACCATTTTATATTCTTGACATAGGATTTATGCTTTCATTTCTTTGTGTTCTTGGAATTATATTATATAATAAGGGTGTAAAGAAAATATTATATAAACTCCCATCTGCTTTAAATGAACCTTTTAGCTTAAGCATAAGCTCTCAAATATTTTCTATGCCGTATGCAGCTTTTGCACTTAAAACGTTTAGTGTAGGTTTTATGTTTAGTAACTTATTGTTGTTGCCATTTTACACCATAGTTGTGGTGCTGGGGAATATGGGACTGGTATTTAGCTGGACTCGTGGAATATTCAATTTAATAAGTTACGGGCTATTTACTGTGTTAACAATTATAGAATCTATTCAGAAAGTGCTAGTGGTACTATTACCAGAATTAATTAACTTTTCAGATATAGAGAGTTTAGTTGTATTTGGACTATATTTATGTTATCTTGGAATTAAAAAAGGATATAAGCAATTTAAGTATGTTCCATTGTGTACTATTTTTATTCTTTTATTTCAATTTTTTAAACCTTTGTAGGGGCTGGAGGAAATAATTTGATTAATTTTACAGATTTAGAGAAAAACATAACGAAAAACGGATTAGAAAATTGTTATATATTTTGCGGAGTTGATGAGAAATTAATAAAAAGCCATATTAAATTTATAACTGATAAGGTATTAGATAGTGAATTTATAGATTTGAATTATTCAAAATTCGATGGGAGTAAAACTGATTTTGAAATAATTATTGATGCTTGTGAAACCATGCCATTTATGAGTAATAAAAAGGTAGTGGTTGTATATAGAGCTTCATTTTTAGAGGATAGTGGGAGCAAAAATTCCGGAGATTTAAAAAATAATAATTTTGCATTGTTAAATGAATATTTAAAAAATCCATCACCCCATTGCGTTTTAATCATATATTATGTATTTTCAAGTGACAGAGAAAAACCAAGTAATAAAATTAAAAAATTAGATAAAAAGATATGCGCTATAAAGGTTGATAAATTAAAGGGAGAAGTTCTTCAGAAAAAGTGCAGAGATTTATTTGCAGCATCAGGCGCAAAAATAGGAAAATCAGAACTTACTTTATTTTGTAGTAAAGTAGATAATAATATGGATATTATATTAAATGAAATAGAAAAGTTAGTTTCATTTGCTCTCGGAAGAGAAATTACTAAGGGTGATATTTTGGCTATGATGCCCCAAAAGAGTGAAAATGATATTTTTAATTTAGTAGATTATTTGTCACAGAAAAACATTAAAAGGGCTCTAGATATTTTAAATGAGCTTATATACAAAGGGGAAAAAATTCCATTTATTTTATATATGATAGGAAGACAATTTAATATATTATTCCATCTTAAATTAGGTATTGAAGGTGGCAAAACGAAAGATAGTTTGGCAAATGAACTAAAACTTCATCCATATATTTGTGAAAAAATGATTTCACAGAGTATGAAGTTTACTTTAAATAGACTAAAGAGAAATATTGAACTATGTGTTAAAGCAGAAAAAACACTGAAAAGTTCTTCTACAGACTCTAAAATAAATATTGAAATGTTTATGATAAAAACTATGATGTGATAAAAGGATAAAAAAATAACCGGTGCATGTCACCGGTTGTTTTTTATGCTGTTAAAGCATTCAATTTTGCAGCTAGTCTTGATTTTCTTCTTGCTGCTTTATTGATGTGAAGTATTCCTTTTGTTACAGCCATATCTAATGCTTTAACTACACTTGCATATGTAACTTTAGCTTCTTCAACATTAGCTGAAGCGATAGCTGTTTCAAATTTCTTTATTGTAGTTTTTAAAGCAGATTTAATCATTGTATTTCTAGCAGTCTTAACCATTGTAACTTTAATTCTCTTTTTTGCTGATTTGATATTTGCCATTTATTTTAGCCCTCCTTGAATTTAATAACGAGTCAACAGCTTTGGGGAAAGCTGCATCCGAATTTTCTTAATAGACAACTGATATTATAGCATTAAAATTAAAGCACTTCAAGTGAAATTTAACCTATATATATTATTTTTAAAGAATAGGAAATATCTATTAGGAAAAACTAATATTAAAAATTTAGGTGAGGTGAAATTATGATAAGTGTAAGAACTGATTTAGCCGTAGAAGCTAAAGAGTTATACAAAGAAGAAAACAATGGTGAGATGCCTGGTATTGATGTGGATGAATATAATGATGGTGATATTAAAATAACTAATGTAAAGATAGTTAGTGATATTGGTGAAAAAATGATGGGAAAACCAAAAGGTACATATATAACAATTGATATCCCGGAATTTGTTCACTATGATGGCGATGCTATGGACAGAGTAAGTATTGTAATGGGAAAAGTTTTGAAACCATTAATAAAACTGGAGGATAGTATGACAGCATTAGTTGTTGGACTTGGAAATTGGAACGTGACGCCTGATGCAGTAGGACCAAAAGTTGTTTCGAAAATAATGGTGACCAGACATTTAAAACAATTGGTACCTGACTCCATAGATGAAGGTATAAGACCGGTGTGTGCTATATCACCGGGAGTCCTTGGAATAACCGGCATGGAAACTGGGGAAATCATTAGGGGAATTGTGGAGAGAATAAAACCTAATTTAGTAATTTGTATTGATGCATTGGCTTCTAGAAAAATGGATAGGGTAAATAGAACTATACAGATAGGTACCTCAGGAATTTCTCCGGGAACAGGGATTGGAAATCGAAGAATGGAAATAAGCGAAGAAACCTTAGGGATTCCTGTTATTGCTATTGGAGTTCCAACAGTAGTTGATGCTGCAACACTAGCCAATGACACTATTGATTTAGTGTTAGATGAAATGATTAGGACTGCAAAGGAAGGGGGACAATTTTACACTATGCTTAAATCAATCGATAAAGTAGAAAAACAAAAGATGATTACTGAAATATTAAACCCATATGTTGGTAATCTTGTTGTGACACCAAAGGAAATTGATATTGTTATAAACTCAGTATCTAAAATTATTGCTAATGGCATTAACATAGCCTTGCAGCCAGCATTGGGTTTAGAGGATATAAATAAGTTCTTAAATTAGTAATAACTTTACATATCTCCTCATATATATTGTATAAACGTAGGGGGAGATAAAGATGAGGTACAGAGATATTAATAATAATGCCCCAAGTAATAAAGTAAATATTGTAAAAAAAGATACAAAAAAGAACGGTAATGTGAGAATGATTTTTAGCATTTTCACATTACTTATTATTTTTTTATTTGTTTTGACTATGCCTAAGAGCACTAAAGCTTATAGTGAAGGAAAATACCAAAATTACTTTTATCTTAAGGTTATTAACAATACAGTGTCTGTATTTAACTCCTCAGAAACTGAAGAAGTGTATATTAGCAGTGTAAATGATATGAAATTTGCAGTACTATCATTTTTAGGAATAGATATTATGAATCCTATTTCAATAATAACAAAAGAAATTGCATTCTTGAATGAAAGCGAAAATAATACCTATGTAGATAATACAAAGAATGAAGAAGTTAATCTAAAAACTGTTAATATCAACCCATTTAAACTAGAGGAAAAACAAATAAGTAAGACTGATGTTAAAGATAACGGTACGAATACGGTACTAAACTTGGATAACCCTGATTTAAAAAAGACTCTAAATAAAGCGAAGCCAGAAGTGTTTATATATCATTCTCATACATCAGAAGCTTACCGCACTTCAGATAAAGATACAACCAGTGTTAACAGTAATTTGGACCAAACAAAAAATGTAGTGTCAGTAGGTGATGTAATAGCTGAGGAATTAGAAAAAAAATATGGAATTGCAGTTATACATGACAAGACTGTTCATGATAAAGATTATTATCCTGCAGCTTACCAAAAATCTGGAGTTACTTTAGATAAGTATTTAAAGGTATATGGAGATTTTAAATTAATTATAGATTTACATAGGGATAGTGTAGATAAGAGTCGAGTAACAACTGAAATAAATGGGGAGAGTGTTGCTAAGTATATGTTTGTGGTAACAACGAAAAATCCTAGATACCCAAAGCAAAAGAAATTAATAGATTCTATGATAGGGATATCAAACAAATTATTTCCAAGTCTTTTAAGAAGCACTCCAATACATCCTTATCAATATGGTATGGGTTTTTATAATCAGAATAGGAGCGATAATGCTGTGCTCTTAGAAGTAGGCTCAAATAATAATACTATTCAAGAAGTTAGAAATACTGGTGTGTATTTAGCAAGAATCATAGCAGAGCAGATAAATGGGAAAAGTGAATAATTTTTTATAAAAAGTGCATCCTTACTAGTTAGGGGATAATAAATAATGATTGTTATTTAAAATCTAATTATTGGGAGGCATTTTTATGCGTAAAAAAAATAAGCAAAAATATTATGTTGCAATTATTTTTTGCATTTCTATTTTTATATATGGGTTAATTATAATTAGTATTAGAAAACCAGAACTTCTTAGAAAAAAGTCTCCATTTACAGTGGATGTGAGTTTAAAACCCATTGATATTAAAATAGAGACGAAGGATTATATTATTTATGTAAATAATAAAGTTATTGATGGTGTGAAAGAAAAGTGTAATGATATATATAACAATATTTTTTCGAAATAATATAAGTTTAACAAAGCTTTATATATTTATGATATAATTTAATTTAATTCGTATATAATAATGGGGGTAAAAATTAATGCAGAGCAACAGACAAAAATACATAAGAAACTTTTCTATAATAGCACATATTGATCACGGCAAGTCTACGCTTGCTGACAGATTATTAGAAAAGACAGGAACTTTAACTAAAAGAGAAATGGAAGAACAAGTGCTTGATAATATGGACCTAGAAAGAGAAAGAGGAATTACTATAAAATCTCAACCAGCTAGGTTAGTTTATAAAAGAGATAATGGAGAAGAATACATATTTAATTTAATAGATACTCCGGGACATGTAGATTTCAACTATGAAGTTTCTAGGAGTTTAGCTGCTTGTGAAGGTGCGGTGCTTGTAGTTGATGCCTCACAAGGAATTCAAGCTCAGACTTTAGCAAACTGCTATCTTGCAGTAGATAATAATCTTGATATTGCACCTGTTATTAATAAGATAGATCTTCCTAGTGCTAGGCCTCAAGAGGTAATTCAAGAAATTGAAGACGTAATAGGTATTGAAGCCCAAGACGCACCTCTAATTTCAGCTAAGACTGGACTAAACATAGAAGATGTTTTAGAAGCTGTAGTAAAAAAGATTTCGCCACCTAGTGGTGACGAAGAAGCTCCACTAAAAGCACTGATTTTTGATTCTTCATATGATAGCTATAAAGGTGTTGTATGCTATGTAAGAATTCGTGATGGTAAAGTTAGACCAGGAACGAAAATTAAACTGATGAATACCAATAAGGTATATGAGGTAGTAGAAGTTGGAGTTTTTGTGCCCAATTATCTTCCTGTACCTGAGCTAAGTGCTGGAGATGTTGGGTATATAACAGCATCTATAAAAAATGTTAGAGACGCCCGCGTCGGGGATACAGTAACAGAAGCTTCTAGACCAGCTTTAGAGCCACTTAAGGGATATAGACCTGCAATACCTATGGTTTTTAGCGGAATTTATCCTATAGATGGTGCTAAATATGGTGAGTTAAAAGAGGCATTAGAAAAACTCCAGATGAATGATGCAGCTTTAGGATTTGAACCGGAGACATCTATTGCTTTGGGTTTTGGATTTAGATGTGGATTTTTAGGTCTTCTTCATATGGAAATAGTACAAGAAAGAATAGAAAGAGAATTTAATTTAGATATTATTACCACTGCTCCATCAGTTATATATAAAGTAATGAAAACTAATGGAGAGTTAATAGAAATAACAAATCCCACAAATCTTCCAGAGCCTACAGAGATTAATTATATGGAAGAACCAATAGTTAAAGCTTCTATCATAACACCATCAGAATATCTAGGGACAGTAATGGAGTTATGCCAACACAAAAGAGGTGTATACATTGATATGACATATATCGAGACTACTAGAGTTGTGGTTAATTATGATATGCCTCTTAATGAAATAGTATATGACTTTTTTGATGCCTTAAAATCAAGAACAAAAGGTTATGCGTCCTTTGACTATGAATTAAAGGGATATGTGACTGCAAGTCTTATAAAACTAGATATTTTGCTTAAAGGTGAAAAAGTAGATGCACTGTCCATGATTGTTCCTGAGGAGACAGCTTCCAATAGAGGCAGAGTTATGTGTGAAAAATTAAAAGAGCATATACCAAGACAAATGTTTGAAATTCCAATACAAGCAGCTATTAATGCAAAGGTAATTGCAAGAGAAACTGTAAAAGCACTTAGAAAAGATGTTTTAGCTAAATGTTATGGCGGAGATATTTCAAGAAAAAGAAAATTATTAGAGAAACAAAAAGAAGGTAAAAAGAGAATGAGGCAAGTTGGAAGTGTAGAAGTTCCACAAGAGGCATTTATGGCTATACTTAAGGTTGATTAGAAGGTAAGGTGATTAGAAGATATGAAAAGTGTGGCGTTATATGTACATATCCCTTTTTGTGCGCAAAAATGTTTATATTGCGATTTTCCGTCTTATGCTGGCAAGGAGAATTTTATGATTGATTATGCCACAGCCTTAGCAAGTGAAATAAATAGTATAAAACATAGAAAAATAAAAACCATATTTATAGGTGGGGGTACTCCCACCTATTTATCTTTGGAAGGCTGGGAAATAATAAGTAAAAGCATAGAAGGATTAGACACCGCAGTGGATTTAGAGTTTACAGTGGAAGGAAACCCAGGAACATTTACAACGGAAATATTAAACCTTCTAAAAGGGATGGGCGTAAATAGGCTTAGTATTGGACTTCAAGCTACTCAGGATTCACTGCTAAAGCAGCTTGGGAGAATTCACACCTATGAAGATTTTAAACAAAGTTTTGAAATGGCAAGAAATATAGGGTTCCATAATATTAATGTGGATTTAATGTTTGGACTTCCTTCTCAAAGCCTTCTGCAATGGCTAGAGACCTTAGAAAATGTAATCCAGCTTAATCCGGAGCATTTATCTTGCTATAGTTTAATTATAGAAGAAGGAACAGCTTTTTATAATAAATTTAAGACGGGTGCATTAAAGCTTCCTAATGAGGAGTTAGAAAGAACTATGTACTATGAAACCACAGAACGTTTAAGGGAGAAAGGGTATATACAATATGAAATCTCTAACTTTGCAAAAGACCATATGGTATGTAACCATAATTTAGTATATTGGAATTTGGAAGAATATATTGGGTGCGGATCTGCTTCTCATTCATACAGTGACGGGTTTAGGTATAGAAACGAAGAAAATATAGAGAAATATATCGAGGAAATGAATACAAAAGGTAATGCAATAGTAGAAAAAACAAGAAACTCAATGAAGGATGATATGGAAGAGTTTATGTTTATGGGTCTTAGAAAGATTCGAGGAATCAGCAAAAATGAATTCAACAAAAGATTTAATAAGGATATACATAGTGTTTATGGCACAGTAATAAGCAAATATATAATAACTAAATTTATGGTGGAAAATGATGATAATATCTTTTTAACTTATGAAGGCATCCAGCTCTCTAATGTAATTATGTCTGAATTCCTGCTGTAACAGCTCTTAGCATACTTACTATGAAGTATAATTTACATTTGGATATGATAATTCACAGCAAATTTTATGTTTTAATAAATTCTTATAATAATCGAAGTAAAACGTAGCATTCGAGAGCTAATTTCGAATAAACAATAGATATTGGCTATATTCAAAAATAGAGGTTATTGACAAATACTATAGTAAATGATATTTTAAATACATACTCGTTAGCACTCAATGGTAGTGAGTGCTAATAAAAGAGGTGAGATTATGGAAATGGATGACCGGAAAATCAAAATACTTGGGGCTATAGTTACAGATTATATAAATAATGGTGAGCCCGTAGGGTCCAGAACCATAGCTAAAAAGTATGATTTAGGTATTAGTTCGGCTACTATAAGAAATGAAATGTCAGATCTTGAAGAGATGGGATATATAGAACAACTACATACCTCATCTGGTAGAAAACCATCAGATAAGGGTTATAGATTATATGTTGATAGGCTTATGAAAATTACGAGCTTATCTACTGAGGAACAATATATGATCAAAAACCAACTTATTAATGTAGCTTTACATGAGGTTGATAAAGTTGTTAGGCAAGCAACACAAATGCTTGCTAGCCTTACGAATCTTACGTCTATAGTTAAGGCTCCTTCTGTTCAAAAGAGTAGCATTAAATATATTCAGCTAATGAACCTAGATGCTTTAAGTATTTTGTTTGTAATTATTACTGATAGTGGTATTATAAAAAATAATTATATTAAAGTAAGTAAACCTATTGATAGTTCTACTATAGAAAAACTTACTAATATACTTAATTTTAGATTGGGAAAACACACAATTGAACAAATAAACTTAGAAGTCATCAATAATTTAAAAAGTGATTTGGTTTGTTTTCAAGAGATTTTTGACGGTATTATTCCAGCTTTATATGATAGTCTATCAGGGATTGAAACTTCAGAAGTTTATATTCAGGGGGCAACAAATATATTTAACTACCCAGAATATAACAATATAATTAAAGCACGCGAGTTCTTAGTTTTAGTAGATAATAAAGAGAGCATAAATAGTTTACTAGGTGTTAGGGATATTACTGGTAACATTACAATTAAAATTGGTGGAGAAAATTTTGTTGAGTGTGCTAGAGAATGTAGCATTATAACGGCAGTTTACAGTGTAGCTGAAATGCCACTAGGATCTATTGGTGTTATAGGGCCAACAAGAATACCCTATGGGAAAGTTATATCTGTTTTAACTGAAGTAGTTAAAGGGTTAAATGACAATATAGCTCAAATCTATGAAGACCATAGATAAGACTTTAAATTAAAGATTTATTTTGAACATGTAATGGAGGAGTGATTTAGTGAGTGCGCGTAATGAAAGAATTTCAAAAGAAGATATATCAGTGGAAGATGAAAATCTAAGTTCAGATGATTTAAACTTAGAAAATGAAACTATCATAGAAGAAGTTGATGGTGATGTACAAGAGGTTTCAGAAGAAGCTGAAATAGTAGATGAGGAAGAGCTTACGGAGCTTTTAGAAAGTGAAAAAGAGAAAGATATGAGTAAAAAATTAAAAAAATTAGTTGAAGAAAATATGAAATTGAAGAATGAGGTAGAAGGTTTTAAAGATAAGCTTTTAAGAACAACTGCTGAATATGAGAATTTTAGAAGAAGGACTACAAAAGAAAAAGAAGGCATATACACTGATGCTTGTGTAGATGTTTTAAAGGAAATATTAACACCGCTAGATAACTTAGAAAGGGCTCTTGCTGTTGAAGGCTCTGGAGAAGATTTAAGAGTTGGTGTTGAGATGACTGTAAGACAATTTAATGAAGCATTTAGTAAACTCGGAGTGGAACAATTAGCATCAGAGGGCGAGTTTGACCCGAACCTTCATAATGCAGTAATGCATGTTGAAGATGAACAGTACGGAACTAACGAAATAGTTGAAGTATTTCAAAAGGGATATAAAAGAGCAAGTAAAGTATTAAGACATAGTATGGTCAAAGTAGCAAATTAAAATTAAAAAATTAAAAAGATAATAAGTAGCAATTATTATAAATTAAAAGAAGTTTAAGGAGGAAATAATAATGGGAAAAATTATAGGAATAGATTTAGGTACAACAAATTCATGTGTAGCAGTTATGGAGGGTGGCGAACCTACGATAATTTCTAATTCAGAAGGTGCAAGAACTACACCATCTGTAGTATCATTTCAAGCAAATGGAGAAAGACTTGTAGGTCAAGTTGCTAAGAGACAATCAATTACAAATCCAGATAAAACAATAAGTTCAATCAAAAGAGAAATGGGTACTGATCATAAAATAGATATTGATGGAAAATCACATACACCACAAGAAATTTCTGCTTATATTTTGCAAAAAATCAAAGCTGATGCTGAAGCTTATTTAGGAGAAACAGTTACAGAGGCTGTAATAACAGTACCTGCATATTTCAATGATAGCCAAAGACAAGCAACAAAGGATGCAGGAAAAATAGCAGGCCTTGATGTTAAGAGAATAATAAATGAGCCAACAGCAGCAGCGCTTGCTTATGGTTTAGATAAAATGGATGTTAACCAAAAAATATTAGTATATGATTTAGGTGGCGGTACATTTGACGTATCTGTATTAGAACTTGGTGATGGTCTTTTCGAAGTTAAATCAACTAATGGAAATACTAAACTTGGTGGAGATGATTTTGACAAAAAGGTTGTAGATCATATTGCTGATACTTTTAAAGCAGATAATGGAATAGATTTAAGAAATGATAAAATGGCACTTCAAAGATTAAAAGAAGCTGCTGAGAAAGCAAAAATTGAATTATCATCATCTATGCAAACAAGCATTAATCTACCATTTATCACTGCAGATGCAACAGGTCCTAAACATGTAGAGATGAATTTAACAAGAGCTAAATTTAATGAGTTAACTCACGATTTAGTTGATGCTACTATAGAACCAATGAAAAAAGCACTTGCAGATGCAGGCTTATCACTTAATGAAATAGATAAAGTTGTGCTAGTAGGTGGTTCAACAAGAACTCCAGCAGTTGTAGACGCAGTTAAGAACTTTACTGGAAAAGAACCTTCAAAGGGAGTTAATCCAGATGAATGTGTAGCACTTGGTGCAGCAATACAAGCAGGAGTATTAAGCGGAGAAGTTAAAGATGTTTTACTTCTTGATGTAACTCCATTAACGCTAGGAATTGAAACACTAGGCGGAATAGCTACTCCTTTAATTGAAAGAAATACTACAATCCCAGCTAAAAAGAGTCAAACATTCTCAACAGCTGCAGATGGTCAAACATCAGTTGAAATTAACATTGTTCAAGGCGAAAGAAAAATGGCTGCTGGTAACAAGACACTAGGAAGATTTACTCTTTCAGGAATACCATCGGCACCAAGAGGAATACCACAAATAGAAGTTACTTTTGATATAGATGCTAACGGTATTGTTAATGTATCAGCTAAAGATAAAGGAACAGGAAAAGAAGCTAAGATAACAATTACAGCATCAACTAATTTAAGTGATGATGAAATTGATGCAGCTGTAAAAGAAGCAGAAAAATTTGCAGATGAAGATAAGACTAGAAAAGAATCAATTGAAGTTAAAAACAGTGCAGAACAATTATCATACCAAACTAAAAAAACATTAACTGAACTTGGAGAAAAAGTATCAGAGGAAGATAAGAAAGATATTGAAGCTAAGTTAGAAGTTCTTGATAAAGTTAAAGAAGGCGAAGATACAGAGGCTATTAAGAAAGCTACTGAAGAACTAACAGAAGCCTTCTACGCAGTAACTACAAAGATATATCAAGCAGAAGCAGAAGCAGCACAAGGTCAAGGAGAAAATCCTGACCAAGATAATTCTTCTGAAAATGGTCCACAAGATGACAATGTAGTGGATGCTGATTTTAAAGTAGACGATAAAGAATAAATAATTTATTTGATTAAGGGATGGGTAATTACCCTTCCCTTAATTCAAGTAATATTGTAGGTAATCATATAATACTATGGGTTGAATTATTTTGCGCATTAGTTTATATTTATATAAGTATATATATTTTAGGTGGTGTAAAACAGCATGGCAAAAAAAGATTATTATGAAACTCTTGGCATAGAAAGAGGTGCCAGTGATGAGGAAATTAAGAAGGCCTTTAAAAAGGCTGCATTAAAATATCATCCAGATAGAAATCCAGATAATAAAGCTGCAGAAGATAAGTTTAAAGAAATGAACGAGGCATACCAAGTTTTATCTAATCCAGAAAAAAAATCAAATTATGATCAATATGGTACAGCTGATGCCGGTGGATCAGGATTTGACGGTAGTTCAGGATTTGGTGGTTTTGGTGGTGGTGGTTTCGGTGATATTTTTGGTGACATATTTGGAGGCGGTTTCTCTCAAAGAAATCAGAATGGACCCCAAAAAGGTGCTGATTTAGAATATAATCTAAATTTAAGCTTTGAAGAGTCTGTTTTTGGCATTGAAAAAGAAGTATCCATTACAAAGAATGAAAAGTGTAGTGAATGTGGTGGTAGTGGTGCTAAAGCTGGTACTACGCCAAAAACTTGTGATAAGTGCGGTGGGAATGGGCAGATAAAAGTTCAGAGAAACACTGCTTTTGGAAGTTTTGCTAGTATGAGCACTTGTGATAAGTGTGGAGGGCGCGGTAAAATAATTTCTGAACCATGTAGAAATTGTCATGGTTCTGGAAAAGAGAGAAAAAACAGAAAAATTAAAATTAATGTTCCAGGTGGAGTTGATACTGGAAATGTTATGCCTCTTAGAGGACAAGGTGAACCCGGAGAAAAGGGTGGCCCATCAGGAGATTTATATATAAATATAAGAGTGGCTCCTCATAAAACGTTTAAAAGAAATGGAATTGATATTCATATTGAGTCGCACGTAAGCTTTGGATATGCATCTCTAGGTACTGAAATTAAAGTGCCAACGGTGGATGGAGATGTTAAATACAAAGTACCAGCAGGAACACAATCTGGTACTGTGTTTAGACTTAAGAGTAAGGGTGTACCTAGAGTAAATGGACATGGAAGAGGAGATCAATATGTAAAAGTTATTGTTGATGTTCCTAAATCCTTGAACGATAAACAAAAAACAGCCCTAAAAATTTATATGGAAGCTAGTGGTGAAATTGTAGAAGTTTCTGAAGAAAATAAAAAGTCTTTTGTGGATAAAATATTGGGTAAATAGAAATAATAAAACTTCGTTTATAAAACGGAGTTTTTTATTATAAACAAGGAGGATAATAATGGATAAAGATTGGATTGAAGTAACTATAATAACAAGTAGTGAGGCAGTTGAGGCTGTGACGGAAATGCTAAATAATACTGGTGTAAGTGGAGTTTCTATTTTAGACCCTGCTGATATGATTTATAGGCGAGATCATACTACGGATTGGGACTATTTTGATGAGACTATTATAAATACAAATAATGAGGTTGTAATTAAGGGATACTATAAAAAAGATGATGAATTTGATAATAACTTTGAAAAAATTAAAATAGGAGTAAACAATTTGCCTGAGTTTGGATTAGATAAAGGCCTGGGGACTGTTACAATGACGGATGTAAAGGAAGAGGATTGGGAAAATAACTGGAAAAAATATTATAAGCCAACAAAGGTAGGAGAAAAGGTAGTTATAAAACCTATATGGGAAGAGTACGATAAAAAACCAGATGAAGTGATTGTGGAACTAGATCCGGGTATGGCTTTTGGAACTGGTACTCATGAGACTACTAGGATGTGTATAAAAGCGTTAGAGAGGCACGTAGACAGAGATTCTACGGTTTTTGATATAGGAACAGGGTCGGGCATCTTATCTATTGCAGCGGTTAAGCTAGGTGCTGTGATGGTCATAGGAGTAGATTTAGATCCAGTAGCAGTAGTGTCTGCAAAACAAAATGTTAGCTACAATGGTTTAAATAACATTGAGATATTATATGGAGATTTAATGGAAGTTGTAAAAGGAAAAGCAAACATTGTTATAGCAAATATTATGGCAGATATAATTATGTTTTTGACTGAGGGAGTTAAGCCATTTATAGTAGAAGGCGGATACTTTATATCCTCAGGAATAATTTTAAGTAAAAAAGATGAGGTATTAGATAAATTAAAGTCATGTGGTTTTAAAATTGAAGAGATAAATATAGAAGGCGAATGGGTCTGCATAGTTGCAAAGCTCTAGTATGATAATTAAATAAGTCGAGGAGAGAATAAATAATGCATAAATTTTTTGTTCCAAAACAAAGTATAGTAGACAATGTGGCTATTATTGATGGTGAAGATGTAAAACATATATATAAGGTATTAAGGCTCAAGGTTTCTGATAAAGTGAGTATAAACAACGGTGAGGGCAAAGAATATATTGGGGAAATAACACTAATAGATAAAAAACAAGTAATTATAAACCTATTAGAAGAGAGTGCTATAAATAATGAAAGCGCTATTGAGGTATACTTATTTCAGGGTCTGCCTAAATCAGCAAAAATGGATTTGATAGTTCAAAAAAATACAGAACTTGGAGTAAAAGCAATAACACCTGTTATTACAGAACGAGTAGTAGTTAAAACTGATCTTAAAGAGTTTAAAAAGGTGGATAGGTGGAATAGGATAGCATTAGAGGCTTCGAAGCAGAGCAAGAGAAGTTTGGTGCCTCAAATTAATGCTCCTATAGAGTTTGTAAATTTGTTAGAAGAATTAAAACCTATGAATTTAGTGGTTGTTCCCTATGAAAATGAAGAGGGATATGGTATAAAAAAATTAGTTCAAAACATAGAAAAAAAACATATTGTTAAAGTTGCTATTGTAATAGGACCAGAGGGTGGATTTGAAGAGTATGAAATATTAAAATTAAAAGAAATAGGGGCTCAAATAGTCACTTTGGGACCGAGAATACTTAGAACTGAAACGGCAGGGTTTACATGTTTAAGTTTGCTAATGTACGAACTGGGAGATTTGGGGGGGGTTGTGTAATGAAAATTGCAATCACTACATTAGGTTGTAGGGTAAATCAATATGAATCAGAAGCAATGGTTGAAAAATTTATAAGAGAAGGTTACGAAGTAGTAGAGTTTCATGAATTTTCAGACGTATATGTTATTAATACTTGTACTGTAACTAATATGAGTGATAAAAAGTCAAGACAGATGATAGGACGCGCAAGAAGAGCAAACAGTGAAGCTATTATTGCAGTGGTGGGATGTTACGCACAAATAGCCACTGAAGAAGTTGCCAGGATTGAGGGCGTGGATGTAGTTTTAGGTAGTCGAAATAAAGGCGATATTGTCTACTGGGTAAATAGAGCTAAAAATGAAAACAAACAAATTGTAGAGGTTAGTGATGTTCTAAAAAATAAGGTATTTGAGGATTTGAATATCAGTGAGTATCAAGATAGAACTAGGGCGTTTGTAAAAATTCAAGATGGTTGTAATAGATTTTGTTCTTATTGTATAATACCATTCACAAGGGGAGCGGTTTGTAGTAAAACTCCTGACAAAATAATAGAAGAGGTTCAGGAATTAGCTGCAAATGGTTTTAAAGAGATTCTTTTATCGGGTATACATATAGCATCTTTTGGGTCTGATTTAGAAAAGGGATGGGATTTAGTTCGAATTTTAGAAGAGGTTGACAAGATTCCTGGTATAGAAAGAATAAGAATAGGGTCAATAGACCCCACTTTTTTTACAGAGGGAGTTATAGAGAAAATAGTGGTACTTAAAAAATTATGTCATCATTTTCATCTTTCACTACAAAGTGGATGTGACGAAACCCTTAAAAGAATGAATAGGAGATATACAGCGCAGGAGTATAAAATCGTAGTAGAAAATCTTAGACGTAATATTGAAGGTGTATCCATAACTACGGATATAATTGTAGGTTTTCCTTTAGAAACGGAAGAAGAATTTAATGAAACTTATAATTTCTTGGAAAATATAGAATTATCAAAAATGCATATTTTTAAATATAGCACAAGAGAAGGAACTAAAGCGGCTGAAATAAAGGAGCAGATTAATGGGAATATTAAAGACGATAGAAGTCATAAGCTCATTGCACTTAATAATATGCTAGAACAAAAGTTTATGAATAAATTTGTAAATAAAAGTATGCGTGTACTTTATGAGCAAAAACTTAGCGACAGTGAAGATGAGTTTCAAGGGTATACTGATAACTACATAAGGGTTGTTTCAAAGGCTTCTAGAAATATAGAGGGTGAATTTCACATGACTAAACTAATAGAATGCAAAGTAGATCATTTAACTTCCGAAGTTGAAGATTTATAATGTTGTGTGGACTAATTAATATATATAGCAGGAGAATAAAATTTTATGTTGAATAGTATAATAATATAAGATGGTTAGGAGGTGATTATGTGGATGACTGTATCTTTTGTAAAATCATAAAAAAGCAAATTCCTTGTGAGTTACTTTATGAGGATGAAAGCGTTATAGGATTTAAAGACATAAGTCCAGAGGCTCCAGTACATGTTATAATTATTCCTAAGAGACATATCTCTAACCTTAACGATTTAAGTGAAGAAGGATCAGATATAATAGGTCATATATTTATTGTTGCAAAAAAAATTGCGAAAGACCTAGGAATTTCTGAAAGTGGGTATAGAATTGTTTCTAATTGTGGAGAACACGGGGGTCAAACTGTTCAACATATACATTTTCATTTATTGGGAGGCAGGATGTTTAAGTGGCCACCTGGCTAACAAAAAAAATTGAGAGTGTTGTGTATTTAGCAAAGGTTTATGTGCAAATACATTTTATATGGTCAAAAATCAATGAAATTGTGTCAAGCATTTTTGAAAATGTCCCAAATCATGTGAAACATTAGCACCAACTAATTGTTGGTGCTTTGCTTTTGTAAAAGTATGATTTTGGGTAAGCTTAACAGACCTACCG
>NZ_JAENWM010000118.1 GCF_016650035.1 Clostridium sp. | reverse complement strand
TGCAAAGACCGCCTCTGTTATTGTAGGAATTGGTACTGCTAAATCTAGAGCGCTTTGACTAGTCCATTTCCCTGTTCCCTTTTGACCTGCTTTATCTAAAATAATATCAACCATGTCTTCCCCAGACTCGCTATCCTTTTGCATAAATATTTCACTAGTTATTTCCATTAGATAGCTATCAAGCTCACCTTTGTTCCATTCTGCAAAAACATCATGAAGCTGCTCATTAGAAAGCCCTGCAACTTCTTTTAAAAGTGAATATGCCTCGCATATAAGTTGCATATCTGCATACTCTATACCATTATGAACCATCTTTACATAATGTCCTGCGCCACTGGCACCAATATAAGTACAACAAGGGTCTCCATCTACTTTTGCAGCTATTGCTTTAAAAATCGGTTCTACTATTTTATAGGCGTCCAACTGACCACCAGGCATAATTGCGGGACCTTTTAAAGCACCCTCTTCGCCTCCAGAGACTCCTGCGCCTATGTATTTAAAACCCAATTCCTCAAGCTCTTTGCTTCTGCGTATTGTATCCATAAAAAACGAATTACCACCATCGATTAATATGTCACCCTTTGATATATATGGTATTAATTCTTGTATTGCGCCATCCACAGGTTTTCCTGCATTTATCATAATCAATATTTTTCTTGGAATTTCTAGAGAATTTACGAATTCTTCTACAGAATATGTTCCTATAATGTTTTTTTCTTTTGCATCTATAAGTAACTCATCTATTGCAACTTTACTCCGATCATATACTGAAACTGATAAGCCTCTGCTTTCAACATTAAAAGCTAGATTTTTACCCATGACACCAACGCCTATAACTCCAAATTGCTGTTTATCCATAATAACTCTCCCCTCTTATTGTTATTCCCCTTCAGATTAAAAGCGATATCTTTGTGATAAAGATACCGCTTCTATATACCATTTTAAGCTTAATTATTTATTCTTTTCAATAACTGCCTGAACTTCATCTATAAGATCCTTGCCAATTGAAGCTTCGAATTCCTTATAAACTGGAGCACATGCATCCTGGAATGCTTGCTTTTGCTCAGCTGTGAGTTCAGTAACTATCATTCCTTCGGCGCGGAGCTTCTCAACATAATCGTTAGCCATAGCTCTGTTTGTCTCTCTCTGGTATAATTTTGATTCAGTAGCTGCGTCCTCGAATATCTTCTGATCTTCTGGAGTCATTGATTCAAATAACGCTTTGTTTATTAAGAGCAAATGTGGTCCATAAACATGTTCTGTTAAAGTAGCATACTTCTGTACTTCATTGAATTTTGACAAGTATATTGTAGGAATAGGGTTTTCCTGCCCATCTATAGTTTTTTGTTGCATTGCTGTAAATAATTCACTGAATGGCATTGGAGTTGGGTTTGCTCCCATAGCTTTAAATGCTGCAAGATGAATTTTATTCTCCATTGTCCTTATTTTTAATCCCTTTAAGTCAGCAGGTGTCTTTATTTCATGTACACTGTTAGTTATGTTTCTGAATCCGTTTTCATAGTAAGCCAATAATTTTAGACCATTATTTTCCAATTTTTGAGCAATTTTAACGCCTACAGGGCCGTCCAATACTGCGTCTGAAGCTTTAGTATTAGGAAATAGGAATGGAAGGTCAAGTACATTTAGGTCAGGATCAAGCCCAACAAGTGGTGAAGCAGAAGGCGCTGTCATTTCAAGATTACCCATTTTTACAGCCTCAGTTGCCTTTATGTCATCACCTAACTGTGCGTTAGCGAAAACTTGTACATCATACCTACCGTCAGTCTTTTCAGCTATTATTTTACCGAATTTTACGCTGGCTAAATATGATGGATGCTGTTCATTAACACCCATACTTATCTTGATAACCTTCGCATCTTTTACCTCGGCTATTACTGGAGTTTCTGTTTTAGCTGGTTCAGCTGTCTTATTTGATGCTAAACAGCCAGTAAACAGCATCGGAACCACAACAAGTGCTACTACCATTGAAATTAATTTCTTTGACATAATTTCCCCCCTTGAATTTTATATTATTATTTGAAAAGAGTTTCCTCTTATAAATAAACGTATTATTTTACTAAATTTGGTATAAAAGTAACTAAACCAGGGACGTAAGTTATTAACAATAATACTGCCATCATTACCCCAACAAACCCAAGTATAGGCTTTGTAAGTTCTGCCATAGATAACTTGGACAATCCGCACCCAACGTAAAGAACTGTACCAACAGGTGGTGTTATAAGACCTATACAGAGATTAACAGTCATAACTACACCAAAGTATACGGGATCTAAACCATAGCTTAATGCTATTGGAAGAAGAATCGGCCCTAATATAAGAAGTGCCGGAGTTAAATCCATTACACAACCAACTGCAAGAAGCAATACATTTATTAAGAGCATTACTATAATCACATTGTTATTTGCAAGTGCCAGTATAGTATCTGATAAAAGTTTAGGTATCTGCGCTGTGGTAATTAAATATCCTGCCGCTGTTGCCGCACCACATACAAGCATTACAACCGCAGTAGTCTTTCCTGCAGAAACCAACACATCTAACCAATGGTGTGCTTTAAACTCCTTGTAAACAAAGGTGCTGATAACAAAAGAATATACTACAGCAATAACTGCTGCTTCCGTAGGTGTATATATTCCGAATATAATACCCCCTAATATGATTATTGGAAGAATCAAGGCCCAGAATGCTTCTTTTCCAGATTTTATAACACTTTTTAACGATTGTTTTTTATTGGATTTATATTTATACTTTTTTGCATGGAAATACCATATGACCATAAGTCCAATACCTATTAATACACCCGGTATTATACCACCCAAAAATAACTTTACAATAGATACTCCACCTATTACACCAAACAAAATCATAGGTATGCTTGGAGGAATGATAGGACCTATGCAACCTGCCGATACTACTAGAGCTGTAGACTTTACCTTGTCATAACCTTCCTTATCCATTATAGGAAGAAGTATGGAACCAATAGCAGAAGTATCTGCTACTGCAGATCCAGACACTCCTGCGAAGAGCATGCTTGCTACAACCGCTACATACCCAAGTCCTCCAGTTACATGCCCAACTAATGCATTTGAAAAATAAACTATTCTCTTTGATATTCCACCAACATTCATTATTTCTCCTGCTAACATAAAGAAAGGAATGGCCATAAGTGGAAAACTGTCTATACCTCTTACTATACTCTGAGATATTATCGCAGGTGCTACACTACCTGATGAAAGTAACATAAGTATTACTGTAGTCATTATAAGACTGAAGGCTATTGGAACGCCTAGAAATATGAATCCAAATAACGCTAATAGAAACGATAGTAACATGACATCTCCTCCTTTAAGATACTATTTTTTTGACATGGTAGTATAATTTTAGTAGAGTTTGTAATAACATTAACCCTCCACCGATTGGTACAACCAAATACACAATACCATAGGAGAAAGATGTAGCAGGAGATAACCAATTCCAACTTTCCATAGCAAGTCTTTGTCCCCCAGCAGTTATTAAATATAATGCATACATTACAATAATGTCACATATAACTGCTACTACCTGTCCAGTCTTTTCAGGAAGTTTTTTGTTTAATATATCCAGTCCTAGATGCTCATCATTCACATATGCTAAAACCGCACTTAAAAACACAACCCATATAAACAGGAACCTTGATACTTCTTCTGTCCAAGCAATTGCTACATTTAGAAAATATCGACTTATAACATTACCAAATACTATGACTACCATAGCCGTTAAAAATATTGCAATTGCATATTTTATTATTTTCTGTAACATAGCATATACCTTATCAATAATATTTAGCTGTTCAGCTGTACTAGTTTTTGATTCCATATTTCCCCCTCTTCCTTTCTTGTTTTGTTGTTAAACAGTGGCTACTTGACGTTCACTCCTTCTGGAAGTATTAAAACAGTGTCTAAACTCTAACCATCAGAAGTTAATACATGGCTGTGACAAATTGATTCATTTTTTTGATATCGTTTTCATTTTCTACAAAATTAATAGAATTAATAACTGCATCAAACATTTCCTCAGGGTCTTGCTCATCCCAAAAGACTTAAAACCTAAAATTCGAACACCAATTTTTCACTTTGAAACTATACTCTCTTCAAATAAGTTGCAATTGCTTTAAGCAACTTTTCCTAATATCTAGTTCAATTAAATATTCGAAGAGTTAGGAAAAAATTTTCTTTTACGTTAAAAATTATACAAAGCAACTATTTTATGGAGAATTTTTCCTTTAAATTTATTATAGCATATTGGAAAATAAATACAAGCATAATATGAAATTTTTTTTCTGTTTTATTTAAAAAAATTTAATTCGCCAAGAATCCTCCATCTATTGGTATTATTGCTCCATTAACATAATCTGAAGCGCTTGAAGCAAGATATATTGCAGTTCCTACCAAGTCTTCTGGTAAGCCCCACCTTCCAGCAGGTATTCTTTCTAATAGCTTCAATCTATCAGGAGTGTCCTTTAGTGAAACTGTCATTGGGGTTGTTATAAAACCTGGTGCTAATGCATTTATATTTATTCCAAAAGCACCCCATTCATTTGCAAGACTCTTAGTAAACTGACCAATGGCTCCTTTGCTTGCAGCATATGCAGAAATATTTTTTACAGTAATAAATGTATTCATAGATGCTATGTTAATTATTTTCCCATAACCTCTTTTAATCATTATCTTGCCTGCCAACTGACTCATTTGAAATACTTGAGTAAGGTTCAATTTAATTACGAAATCCCAGTCTTCCTGAGTAAAATCTATTACTGGGCATCTTTTTTGAACTCCGGCATTATTCACCAGTACATCAAGATATCCACCTAATTTTTCTATTGCCTCATTGAATCCTTTTTCTAAACTTTCTTTATTTCCGAGGTCTGCCTTTATACCATACGCATTTGCTCCATTTCCCTGTATTTCTTTTGCTGCCTCGTAAACATTATCTGCTATGTCAATTATCGCAACCTCGGCACCAGCATCATGCATTCCTTCTACTATGCTACGTCCTAAACCAGCAGCACCACCAGTTAAAATTATTTTTTTACCCTTTAAATTAAATAAATCTTTCATTTTTTATCTCCCCTCTCTTTTTTAAATAATTTATTCATGCAAATGTGAGTATTGTTATTAACCCAACTCTAATTACTTCATTAATGGTATAACTCAATAACTCAATAAGAGTTATTGAGTTATACTTTTATATAATTCTTACTTACTATTCTTTCTGACTTCAATTTTTGATAATTTCTCATAAAACTTAACTATAGCACTGTGGTCGCTTTGTCCATATCCATCAACTTTTAAAGCCTGTAATATCTCCATTATCTGGCTAGTTAAAGGAAGTGGAACTCCAACATCATGTCCTGTCTCTATTGCATTTGCTAAATCCTTTATATGAAGATCTATTTTAAATCCAGGCTTAAAATTACCCTCTAAGACCATAGGTGCTTTGGCATCAAGCACTGTACTTCCTGCAAGTCCACCTCTGATCGCATTATATATTACTTCAGGATCAACTCCTGCTTTTGTTCCAAGGGCTAATGCCTCAGACATTGCTGCAATGTTAAGTGCAACTATTATCTGATTAGCGAGCTTTGTTGTATTTCCTGCACCTATTTCACCGCAAAGAACAACAGATTTACCCATTATTGAAAGTATATCGCTGCACTTATCAAATACTTCTTTCTTTCCACCAACCATAATTGAGAGTGTTCCATCTATTGCCTTTGGTTCTCCACCACTAACTGGTGCATCTAGCATTTCCACTCCTTTTTTTGCTACCTCAGCTGCTACTTCTTTAGATGCAAGTGGCGCTATAGAGCTCATATCAATTATTATTGAGCCTTCCTTTATACCCTCAATCACACCGTTTTCTCCAAGTATTACAGTCTTTACATGAGGTGAATTAGGAAGCATTGTAATTATCACATCTGTTCTTTGTGCCACATCTTTTGGTGAAAAACCTTCCTGCGCACCTACTTCTACAACTTCCTTTACTGAATCCTTAAATAAGTCATATACAACAACGCTATAGCCTGATTTTAAAAGAAGTTTCGCCATGGGTTTCCCCATTATTCCAAGACCTATAAATCCTATATTCATATTATTTACCTCCAATTTTTATTTTTGAACCAACTTTAATACTGCATCGCTTATTGCCTTTGGAGTTAATCCATAATACTCCATCAAGTCATCATAATTCTGAGATGATGTACCAAAGCAATCTTTTACTCCAACAAACTCTATTGGAAGATTTGTTTCTAGTCTTAAAGCTTCAGCTATAGCACTTCCAAGTCCCCCTATTATACTGTGTTCTTCAGCAGTAACAACTGCTTTGCATCCCACTATTGCTTCTTTTATTGCTTTTTCATCCAAAGGTTTTACTGTGCTTACATTAACTACCTTTACAGATATCCCTGCCTTCTCAAGTTCCTCTGCTGCCTCCATTGCCTTAGATATCATAACTCCATTTGCAAAGACTACAACATCTTTTCCTTCACGTATTGTATATGTTTCGCCTATAGTGTACTCTGTATTTTCACTAGTATATATCGGCAGGTCATTTCGATTTATCCTTAAATATACAGGACCTTCATACTGTGCCATTGCCCTGACCATTTTTCTTGTCTCAATAGCATCAACAGGTACTATTACTGTCATATTGGGTATCGCTCTCATTATAGAAACATCTTCAATTGATTGATGTGTTGAACCGTCCCCATAATCTGATAGTCCAGAACTTGAACCACATATTTTTACATTTAATTTAGCAATGGAAATTGTCTGCCTTATCTGATCATATGCTCTGCCAGACATAAACACAGCAAACGTACTGATAAAAGGTATCTTCCCAGTAAGCGATAACCCCGCTGCCGTTGATGCCATATTTTGCTCTGCTATACCCATTTCAAAATATCTTTCAGGGTACTTGTCCTGAAATAAACATGACATGGTGGATTTACCAAGGTCAGCTTCTAGTACTACTACGTTCTTATTTTCCTTGCCAAGTTCAACAAGTGTTTCACCGTATGCTATTCTTAAACTTTCTTTACTCATCTTATAACCCACCTTCCAATCTTATAGATTCTAGTTCTTTCTTTGCAGTCTCATATTGTTCCATTGACAATGCACTATTATGAAATGCCGCTTTGTTTTCTGCAAAAGAAATAGATTTTCCTTTTATTGTTTCTGCTATTATAACCGTAGGTTTACCCTTTACTTTTTCTGCACTATCCAATGCTTCTATTATCTGTTCTACATCGTGTCCATCTATCACTATTACATTCCATCCAAAAGCTTCCCATTTAGGAACGATAGGGTTGGTATTAAACCTGTCAACTATAGACCCCGTTGCCTGAATTCTGTTTCTATCCACTATTGCTACAATGTTATCTATCTTAAAATTAGAAGCAGTCATAGCAGCTTCCCATATTTGGCCTTCAGCCATTTCTCCATCACCTATTACAACGTATACCCTGCTCTTTTTTTCTTCCAGTCTAAGTCCTAGTGCCATACCATTTGCTATTGAAAGCCCCTGTCCAAGTGACCCAGTGTTTGCTTCAATTCCTGGTGTTTTTGTCATATCAGGATGTCCCTGGAGCATTGCACCCAAAGATTTCACATTTTGTAATTCTTCTTTTGGGAAAAATCCTGCCTCTGCAAGTGCTGCATACTGTACTAATGCAGCATGTCCCTTGCTTAATAAAAATCTATCACGATCTTCATTTTTAGGATTCTTAGAATCTATATTCATTTTATGAAAGTACAATACTGCAACAATATCAGCGCATGAACATGAACCCCCAAGATGTCCCACTTTTCCTACACCAATTATGTCAATTATATCTTCTCTTAGTTGAAGTGCTTTTCCTTGTATAAACTTGACTGTATCTTTAGATATCATTTTTATTACCTACCTTCCTTTTATTTATAAAACCTACAAGACTTTTAGTCTATAGGAGTTCATATAACTTCAATATCCTTTAATTTACTGTCTATTTTTGATACTTTATCGATTGTTGTTACTATATGATCTTTCAATGTTCTTTTAACCTTTTCCATGTCTCTTTCCTTTATAGCTTCAATTATTAATTTATGATAATAAAGACCATCATCAACCCCTAAATTTCTTACTATCGCGGACATAGAAGCACTTAGAATGTCTTTAATTATATAATTAACTTTAATAACCAATGAGTTTTTGGTTGTTTCAGCTAAAGCCATATGAAAATTTAGATCTTCAGTAGCAAACCTTTCAGCATTGTCTATATATTTTTCCATTTTTTCATATATTGCCTCAAGTTTTTTTATGTCCTCCTCAGTTGCCCGCTCAACTGTCAGTGCGCCAGTCTCTATTTCAATAACCTTTCTAAATTCCAAAACTTCAAGTATTTCTGTTTTTTCTAAAAAAAGCATAGGCATCAGCGAATTCATATACATATCTGCTGAAAATCCTCTTACAAATGTCCCATCTCCTTGCCTTATCTCAAGCAATTCCAGGGCAATAAGCCTCTGTAATGCATTTCTTACAGTTATCCTACTGACATTTAACATCTTAACAAATTCATTTTCTGATGGAATTCTTGAACCAGGTGGCCATTCTCCGCTTGCGATCTCAGCTTTTATTTGTTCAAATACCTGATTACTGATATTGTTTTGTTTAATAGGTTTAATTGCCATTTGTCCTCTCCTTTATATACCTTGTGCTATTAATTAATTAATGCATACATAAGTCAGCACATGTCAGTTGTATTACCAGTGGTATATTAATTATATTCGCCATCTTTTGTAAAATACCTTCTTAATTATTATTTTTTTCTTTATTTGTAAAAATAATCAAAAACAACATCTCTTATTATAATCCCAGCACAGTCATAGTATCCTTTTACGCTAAAGTATAGAAAAAAAGCCTACAGTCTAAAATATAAACTGTAGGTTTTAATATTTACTATTTTTCATTAGTCCCATTTACCCATTCATGATGAAATATTCCCTCTTTGTCTGTTCTTTCAAAAGTATGAGCACCAAAATAATCTCTTTGTGCTTGTAGTAAGTTCGCTGGGAGTTTCTCACTTCTATAGCTGTCATAATACATTATTGCACTGGATAATCCTTGCACTGGAACACCTAAATTCACAGCAGTGGACACTACGTATCGTAAGTCCACTTGATAACTATTAAGAATATCCTTGAAATATGAGTCTAACATTAGATTTTTGATATTAGCATCTTTTACATAAGCTTCGCTTATCTTATTGAGGAACTGAGCGCGAATAATGCACCCACCTCTAAATATTTTAGCGATTTCACCATACTTAAGGTCCCAACTATACTCCTCTGCCGCAGCTTTCATAAGCGCAAATCCCTGTGCATATGCACATATTTTACTTGCATAAAGAGCTTTTCTTACAGATTCTATGAACTCGTTTATATCTCCCTTAAATTCTGTACCAGGTCCTTTTAAAATATCACTTGCCATTACTCGTTCATTTTTAAGTGAAGAAATG
>NZ_JAENWM010000064.1 GCF_016650035.1 Clostridium sp. | reverse complement strand
TTTTTCTAAGTATATGATTTGTTCTTTGTTTGGTTTCAACCGAAACTTATAACCTTTATTTTTCTTAATCATAGTTTCACCTCCTTTTTATACTACCTATTTTATAGTATAACCAATTTGGGTGGAAAGATGAAAAATATAAACATATCTTTGTTTTCTTAGGCCTCGAACCTAAGAAAATAAAATGCTATCCATCTCCACCCTATAGAGGAATGGAGAATTTCGCATGAAAATAGTTAAAATTTGTAATTAGGATTAGTTATTCTATCTATAAATACATCTAAATTAGCAGACCCACTTATAAATACCCTATCCAAGGTTAAAATTCCATCTGCTTTATCGGACCATCTCCCAGCAGTGGTAAAAGCCATTGTATATCCAGCTTCTTTTACAGCCTTTAAGCTCTCTTTTGAATACTCTCCATAGGGATATGCAAAATATTTAATTTTTTTATTTAGTGCTTTTTCTAGAAAATCTTTAGATTCCTTTAATGTTTCTAACTGTTTTTGGTAAGATAGCTTAGCTAAATGATCATGATGGACAGTATGGCTTTGAATATCCATTCCGCTTGCTTCCATTTCTTTTAGCTGTTCTACATTCATGTAACTTTTGGATTTATCTACTTCACCCGTTATAACAAAAATTGTTGCTTTAAATCCAAATTTTTTTAATATAGGCAAAGCGTCTACATAGTTATCCACATATCCATCATCAAAAGTTAGCACTACTGATTTTTCTGGGACTGGTTTATTGTTTTCGAAAAAAACATAGGTTTCATCTAAGGTTAGGGTCACATAACCATTATCTTTCAAATACTTCATTTGTTCTCTGAAATTTTCTTTAGGAAGCATTAATGTATTTCCCTTCTTATACCCAATGGAATGATACATAAGTACTGGTATTCCTTTATCGTTATGTTTGATTTTCAATTCATCTACTAAAGTTATAGCATCTGTACTTTGGGTTAAATATCCGGATATCACAGATATGAAAACTAAAAACACAACAACTATTGCAATTATTTTTCTTTTCAATGTAACACCTCATTTTATATTTATAACATTAGTCTGCGTACACAACATAATATTTATTCTTATTGCTTCTAATCGTCGTTTAATGAGGGAATAAAAAAATGCAGTGATGATAACAAATAATTTAAGATAAAAAAGCAGACCATATTTATTTACTATATGGTCTGCTTTTTTAAATTTTTTTATTGTGCCAGTATTAATATGTTGTATACATCTTCTTTGTTTAATTTTATAAAGTTACCAACTGTTGATGTATCGGAATTTGTAGCTTTTGAAGCCATTTCTTCTATTCTGTCATCAGTAATCCCTAGTTCTTTTAGACTAGTGGGAAGACCCAATGATTTGAAGAAGTTTTCAACACGTCTGATTCCTTCAATAGCCGTTTGTTCTGGTGACCAGAAAGAATTTTCCACATTCCAAACTCTAACAGCAAACTGAGCAAATCTATTAATATCATGGTTGTAAACATATTGCATCCAAGCAGGGAATATAACTGCAAGACCAGCTCCGTGTGAAACATCATATATACCGCTTAGTTCATGTTCAATATCATGTGAACCCCAATCGCCTACTCTTCCTGTATTAAGCAAATTGTTGTGGGCAATAGTTCCTGTCCACATGATTTCAGCCCAAGCATCGTAGTTATCAGCTTGATCTAAAACAGTAGTAACATTATTTATAACCGTCTTCATTGCAGCTTCAATCAATCTGTCAGTAAGCTCAACGTTCTCGGAATTAGTAAAGTATCTTTCCATTAAGTGAGCCATTATATCTGCAGATCCGCATGCCACCTGGTATTTTGGTAAGGTAAAGGCAAGTTCAGGATTCAGTATTGAAAACTTAGGATATACTAAATTAGAGTTAATAGCACGTTTATAGAAACCATCTTCGTTTGTTATAACACTACCTGTACTTGATTCACTTCCAGATGCTGGTATAGTTAGAATAGTTCCAATTGGTAAAGCCTCTTTTATACGAGCTTTCTGTAAATAGAAATCCCATACATCTCCACTATAAGGAACTCCTATGGAAATAGCTTTTGAGGAATCAATAACACTTCCACCACCAATTGCCAATATGAAATCTATTTCATTATCGCGGCATAATTTTATACCTTCCTGCACAAGACTTAATCTTGGATTTGGTTTAACACCGGAAAGTTCTACATATGAAACACCAGCTTTTTTTAGGGAAGCTACAACTCTATCATAAAGTCCAGTGGTTTTTATAGTACCACCACCATAATGAAGAAGTACTTTACTACTATATTTTTTGACTTCCATTCCTACTTTGTTTTCAGCGTCTTTCCCAAAGATTATTTTAGTGGGATTTTGAAAAGTAAAGTTATCCATAATTTTATGTTCCTCCTAATGATGTTAGTTGAATTTTAATTGTTATATTTATTTTAAAAATAATTACGCAACACTTATTGTAACATAATATAGATACTATGAAAAGTAACTCTATATAAGCATTAGTAGGGGTTATATCTAATTATCTTTATGAAAGATGGTGTGAGTTTTGGTCAATTGTTAGAATAATATAATAATTATTTATTATATTAATTAATAATGCCTATTGACATAGGGGTAGGAAGTTAGTATAATAAAGATACACAAAGAAGAAAGCTTTCTAATCATAGTGTAATGAAAAAATCTTTTAAAAAAAGGGGTGTGGCCGCAAAATCAAAAATATAAAAAAATTTCCTAATGTATACGAAAGTGTGGTGGTTACATCGAAGAAAAACTAAAGTAGGTTTTTAATCTAAGCATCAGGAATTTAGAAAAAAGTATAAACAAAAAACTCAATTCATAGGTAGAAATTGGTAAGGAGAGTTTTATTGAAAGAAAATTTAATAAAGGATAGAAGCTAATTCCGTGCAGATTAATTAATGGGAATTAGCTTCTATTTTTTTGTGCTTTTATAAAGGAATGATTATTGCCTTGATATGGTATAATGTATAGGTTACTGTTTTCATGGGAGGTAAATTATGATAGGAAAATTACTTTTAAATAGATATGAGTTGTTAGAAAAAATTGGTGAAGGTGGAATGGGAATTGTCTATAAAGCAAAGTGCCATTTATTAAATAGGATTGTAGCTGTAAAGGTATTAAAAGCGGAATTGTGCAAGGATGAAGAATTTGTTGCAAGGTTTAAAAGGGAAGCTACTTCAGCCGCAAGATTATCGCATCCAAACATAGTTAACGTTCACGATGTTGGTGAAGATAATGATGTTAATTTTATAGTTATGGAATATATTAATGGGAAAACATTAAAACAAATAATAAAGGAAAATGGTAGAATTAGCTCTCAAAGAACTGTAGAGATAGCACTGCAAATATCCAGCGCACTAGATTGTGCACATAAAAATAATATAATTCATCGAGATATAAAGCCAGATAATATTTTAATTACAGCGGATAATATAGTTAAGGTAGCGGATTTTGGAATTGCAAAAGTGGCAGATTCAAGAACTGTAACCAATTCAAATAAAATTATTGGAACTGCACATTATTTTTCACCGGAACAAGCAAAAGGAAATTTTGTGGATGGTAGAACAGACATATATTCTCTGGGAATTGTGATGTATGAAATGATTACAGGGAAAGTGCCTTACGATGCAGATAGCTCTATCACAATAGCTATGATGCATATTCAGGAACCTGTTATTCCACCTATAGAAATAAATGCAGATATACCTGAAAACATAAATGGGGTAATCTTAAAGGCGATAGAAAAAGAACCTATGAATAGATATAAAGAAGCTAAGAAAATGGCAGAGATTTTAAGTGCAATCAAGAAAAATCCATATTTTAAATTAGAGCCAAACAATCGTCCAAGTGATGCTACAAAGATTATGAGCGCAGTAGTGGGAGACGATATAGGGAATGATTTCACAACGGTTATGAGCCAGCAAACAAATTATGAAAAGCCGATAGTCGAAGAAGATAAAATATTAGTATCAGGGAGAAAATCGCCTAGCAAGAATAAAAAGATTATGATAATTATTGCAACAGTTCTTTTAGTTATGATTATAGCAGTTTTAGGGAAAGATATTAACAAAGGGAAGTCTAATGACGCTCAAACCACCATTGCGAAAGAGACAACTCCAAAAGTGACTGAAAAACCGGTAGTTGAAAAACCGGTAGTTGAAAAGAAATTTGTGCCTTCGGTTATTGGAAGTACCCAGGAAGTTGCAACGAAGATTGTAATCGATAATGGATTTCTGCTTGGTACTATTCTATATGACTATAGTGATAGTTTAGCTATGGGTCTAGTTATTAGTCAAACACCTAATGTAAATACATCTTATGAAAAAGGTGGCAAAATTGATTTAGTTATAAGCCAAGGGAAAGAAGTTGCTAAGGTTACTGTGCCAGATTTAAAGGGGAAATCCTTAGATGATGCTAAAGATATTCTAGAGGACATTAAGTTAGAGCTTGGGGAGCAAACAGCTGTAAAGGTAAAAGCAAAAGGTAAGGATAAACATTCCAAAGATCAGGATGAGATAATATTCGAACAGGATAGCGAACCTGATGCACTTGTAGATATAGGAACAAAAATAAATGTTTCTTATTATGAGAGTTAAAAAATCTTAAGAAATAGTTTGTGTTAAACTTAAAAAAAAACTTTGAGATTTTGAAATTTTTACCTTAAACTTGACAAATATCTCATAAAATGCTAAAATAATATATAATAGGAGGTGCTTTATGAATAATGTACTAATTGAAAAAAGAGTTGGAAGAACACCTTTAGTGAGGGCTAAAAATTTAGAGGAAAAATTAGGTGTAAAGAATATTTATTTGAAATTAGAAGGTAATAATCCTTCAGGCTATCGTATTGATAGGTTAACATATATATTGATAAAGGATGCTTTAAGGATTAATAAAAATACAATTTGTTTGAGTGTTGGTGCAAATTTTGCAAAATCACTTGCATTTTTATCTCAATTTTATGATATGAAGTGTGTTTTTGTAGTACCTGACAAGAATGAATATAAGGATATTGAGCTTTTTAATAAATCTAATATTGAATTTATTGAATATGAGGGAACATCAGAAGAACGTGTTGAACGTGTTACTGAATTGTGTAAAAAAAATACATGGTATAATGCTAATCCAGGAATGAATAATTCAATGATAAGCAGTATAGCATTTTCAAAAATAGCAGATGAATTGCATGCGAAAATAAAGGGCGAAGTTGATACTGTATTTGTACAATCAAGATATGGTTATTCTTTAGAAGGGCTTGATTTAGGATTTAGACAATTATGGATTGGGAATGAGCTTGAAAAGATTCCAACTCTAAATAGTTGTTCAAAAGATACAGATGATGAATTGGTTAATGATGTAGTTGGTAAAGTTATAGATATAACAGAAGACGAAGTGAAACATTATGTTTCTGAATTTGAAAAAATTGAAAATATCAAGTTGACTGTTGAAAATGGATATTCTATTGCAGGATTCATGAAACAAGTTGAAGAAAAAAAATTACCTAAGGGCAATCATGTTATATTATTGAATGATGGTAAGATAGATATAGATGTAAGAAGAGCTACAAAAGAGGAATGTTTAGATAATGATGAGATTATAACTTTAGTACATGATTGGCTTAATGAATTTACAGATCCAATTTGTGAGATTGAAGAAGCTTATCATAACGCAGTGGAAAAAGGATTTATTATTACAGCTGTTTATGATGGTGAAATATGTGGTATAGGAATAGTTGTTAATTTTGGATTTGAACATTTTGCGTCAAAATATCATTTAGCATATATCGCTACGGTAGATCATATAGAAGGTAGTGGAATAGCAACTATGATATTAAATGAAGCAGTAGAGTTATCTGAAGGAAATATATCTCTCCATGTAGAACGAAATAATTATGGGGCGATTAAATTATATGAAAAAATGGGATTCAAAGATCATTATTCTAGAATGATTCATTTAACAAAAAATGATTAAATAAATATAAAGAGTCTTGATAAAATTTTAATTTTATCAAGACTTTTTTAAATTGTTATAGAAAATTTTATTTAATTAGGTTTTTTTTAAAGAATTTATTCTAATAATAAAAAAATAGTAATACAAAAATACAGTATATTGAGGGAGAAATAATTATGTTAAATATAGGTTGTCATTTATCAGTATCAAAAGGGTATAAAGCAATGGGACTGGATGCTCTTACAATAGAAGCAAATACATTTCAGTTTTTCACTCGTAATCCTAGAGGTAGTAAGGCAAAAGAAATTGATCCCAGTGACGCACAAAATTTATTAGAACTATTAAAAGAAAACAAGTTTGCTAAAATACTTGCACATGCTCCATATACTCTAAATGCTTGTTCAGCAGATCAGCGTATAAGAGAATTTACAATTGAAGTTATAGCTGATGATTTAGAGAGAATGGAATACTTTCCAAATAATTATTATAATTTTCATCCAGGTAGTCATGTAAAACAAGGAGCAAAGATAGGCATAGATTATATTATAAATATGCTTAACGCTGTACTAAAACCAAAACAAACTACCACAGTGCTACTTGAAACAATGGCTGGTAAAGGAACAGAAGTAGGCCGTAGTTTTGAAGAATTAAAACAGATTCTTGATGGAGTTATCCTTTCAGAGAAAATGGGTGTATGCTTAGATACCTGTCACATTTATGATGCTGGTTATGATATTGTTAACGATTTAGATGGAGTCATAAATGAATTTGATAGAGTAATTGGTCTTGATAAACTATATGCAATTCACTTAAATGATAGCAAAAATCCATTCGAAAGTCATAAAGACCGCCATGAAACAATCGGTGAGGGTTCTATTGGAAAAGAAACTATCTTTAAAATTATTAATCATCCAAAGTTACGTCACTTGCCATTCTACCTAGAAACTCCCAATGAATTACCAGGTCATGCTGCAGAAATTAAAATGTTAAGGGAAGCATATGTGGAATAATAAAAATATTTTCAAAATCATTTCTAAAAGGTAAGAAAATAGTATATAATAAATACGAACATGTGTTCTTGAAATGGGACATAGAAATAGGGGGCATGGTTTGTATGAAAATTGTAGCAAAACCAATTGAGGTAGTTTCTTACACAGATGAGAAGGGTTCTATAAGGCCAATTAGATTTAGAATGCAAATAGATGACGAACCTATGCAAGTTATTAAAGTAGACAAGATTCTGGTTAAGGACACGGAAAAACTTGCAGGTAATATTATGTTTGTTTATAAGTGTCAAAGTTTAATTGATGATGTTATGAGGCGGTTTGAAATTAAATATGAACTTAATACCTGTAAGTGGATGTTGTACAAAATTTAGTAGTCAAGGCTTATTTCATTAATATAATGGATAAGCTTTTTTTATTTTAAAATTATTTTTTATAACTACTTATAAAAAGATGGAAAGTGTTATATAATAATAGAATACGAACATGTGTTCTAATGTTAATTAAGAGGGTGAGTTATATGGGTAAATTAATTTTTCATATTGATGCTAATAGTGCATATTTATCTTGGGAGGCTGCTTATAGACTTCAACAAGGAGAGCAATTAGATTTAAGAGAAATACCATCCGTAGTGGGTGGAGATGAAGAAAGTAGGCATGGAATTGTTTTAACAAAATCAATACCTGCTAAAAAGTTTAATATTAAAACAGGGGAAACACTATATAATGCTAGATTAAAATGCCCAACTATAGTAATAGTACCACCTAGGTATTGGCTTTACATGAAATGCAGCTTAGCTATGAATCAAATATTTCAGGAGTATACTCCACAAATTCAAAGATTTAGCATAGATGAAAGCTTCTTAGACTTTTCTAATATGGAGCATTTATATCCTGACTATAGGTCGCTTGCTGAAACCATAAAAGACAGGATAAAGACTGAACTTGGATTTACAGTCAATATTGGAATATCAAATAATAAACTACTGGCAAAAGTAGCTTCTGATTTTAAAAAGCCTGATATGATACATACTTTATTTCCTAATGAAATAAAACAAAAGATGTGGAAGCTACCTGTTGAAGATTTGTTTATGGTAGGTAGAGCAACTGCGACCAAATTGCATAGTTTAAATATCAATACTATTGGAGAATTAGCGAATTATAATTTAGAGATTTTAAAGAATAAATTCAAGAGTCATGGGCAAGTAATTTGGAACTATGCCAATGGAATAGATAGTTCTGAGGTTAGGAGGAGCAACTATATTGAAATCAAAGGTATAGGAAACTCTACAACTATAGCTTTTGATGTTGAGGATAGTGACACAGCTCATAAAGTATTGCTATCCCTGTGTGAAACAGTATCTATGCGTTTAAGGGATTCACGGAACTGCTGCACTGTAGTAAGCATAAGTGTCAGAGGTAGTGATATGATATTCTATTCTCGTCAGAAGAAATTGATAGTAGCTACTGATTCTACTCGTAAAATACATGAAATAGCTTGCTACCTATTTGATGATGTTTGGAAGGGTAATCCAATAAGGCACTTGGGGATACGTATAACAGATTTTTGTAGTAATGAGTTTTATCAATGTTCTTTATTAGATAATTTTGATTATGAAAAAGATAAAAGGATAAATGATACTGTTGATAAAATAAGATTAAAATATGGATCAAAAGCTGTAGTGCGCTCTTGTTTTCTTCATTCAGGATTAAATAGTATGTGTGGTGGAATGGGAGATGGCGAGGAAGATTACCCATTAATGAGCGCGATGCTTTAATGTCACCTTTGCTAGGGTGACTGTCACTACCCGAAAAATATCGAAATATGTTAGGACCTCCGAGGTTGTAGTAAGATATTATTAAGAATTTATTACAAGTCTTAAGATTTTATTACAAATCGCAAATTTAATTGATATGTAGAAATTTATGGTATAAGATTAACCTGCTTGAACTTTAAAACAAAGAATTAAGGGGTGAATATAGTGAACGTATTAGAAGTAAAAGATGTGTACAAACATCTAGGAAAAAATGAGATTATTAAGGGAATTAGTTTTTCTGTAAAAGAAGGAGAGATATTTGGATTTCTTGGGCCAAATGGAGCGGGTAAAACCACCACTATTAGAATGATGGTAGGTTTAATAGCTGCTAACAGTGGAACTATAACAGTTATGGGACATGAAATAGGTAGCGAAAGAGAAAAAGCATTAAAAAACATTGGAGCTGTAGTAGAAAATCCGGAATTATATACATATTTAACTGGAAGGCAAAACTTGATGCAGATTGCAGCCATAAGAAGAATTTCGAAAAGTGATGTAGAGGAAGTAATCGAGCTTGTTAATTTAAAGGATAGAATAGATGATAAGGTGAAAAAATATTCGCTTGGTATGAAGCAGAGATTAGGTCTTGCAGCAGCCCTGATTGCAAAACCCAAATTACTTATTTTAGATGAACCTACAAATGGTCTTGATCCCACAGGCATAATGGATTTTAGAGATATAGTTAAAAAAGCTGCCAAGAAATTAAAAACAGCAGTATTTATATCTTCTCACATGCTAAGTGAGGTTCAGCAGCTCTGTGATACAGTTGCTTTCATAAATAATGGATTAATAAAATCAATAGAAAGTATAACTGGAGGAGACATAAAGCAGGACAATGATACCGTAGTAGTTGTTACTGAGGAAGTTGAGAAATGTGAAGAGATATTAAAGACTTTAGCTTTTGTTCATGAAACTCATAGGGATGAAAACTCATTAGTGGTAGAGCTTGACGAAAATACAACTCCAGAATTAATTTTCTCCTTGGCAGAAAATAAAATTCGAGTAATAGAAGTATGTAAAAAACATAAGGGGCTTGAGCAAAGGTACATGGAGCTTGTTGAGGGGGGCATGAGATAATGATATTTATACTTATTTCAAATGAAGTAAAAAAACTTATGAGAAGAAAAAAAACAATTATTATATTTGCAGCTTTTGTATTATTAACTGTTGCTATAGGATACGGATCTTACAAGGAAAATTTAAACAGAAAACAATGGAACAGTCCTGAATTCAGACAGCAAAACATGGAAGACTCTATAAAATATATGAAGCAGGATATGGAAAACCCTAATGCATCAGAGGATACTAAGAAAATGAACAAAGAAAGTATTGCTAATTTGGAAGAGGAATTATCACGAATTAAACTTGAGGTAAGTGGTAAACCTGTAGACTATAAAGTGCAATTAAAGGAGCAAATAGATAATGCCGAAAAAACTTTAGATGATAAAAATTCGGGACTAACATCCAATGACAAAGATAGGATGAAAACAGAATTACAGCAAAATCAATATTTATATGATAATAATATAAAACCTGATGATGGAAATACACTTGACGCATTTAGCTTTATTAAAACACTATTTATGGTTCTAGGAACTATTTTTATAGCTGTGGGGGTAATGGTGTTTACTGGAGATATAGTTTCCGGAGAATTTACGCCACCTACTATGAAAATACTGCTGACTCAGCCGGTTTCAAGGGCTAAAGTATTAGCTTCTAAGTTTATAGCAGTGGCAGGAGTAGCTATCATATTAATAATATCTGTAGAGATTTTATCATTTTTAATAATGGGACTTATATTTGGTTTTGGAAATCCCAATTACCCAATGATAACTGGAACGCTTTATAAATTGGATTTAACTCAGAGTGTTTATGGAGGACATCCTTTAGTAGCAGTGGCAGGTTCTTCTTATATAATTTCTACTGGAGCATTTGTGCTTAGAATGTTCTTACTTCAGACATTATTTATAATAACCTGTGTGTCGGTCGGCTTTATGCTATCTTCCATAGTGAAGAGCAGTATGGTTTCTGTAAGCGTAAGCATAGTTATTGTAGTTGCTTTCACTATACTATTACAAATGCCAGCACTTGCAAAGTTCGCACAATATATATTTACCACCTATGGAACCGTAGGACGAGTTCTTACCGGTGATGTTGTAATGGGCTATAACAACCCGAATATAAGCACAGCATTTGGGATGGGAACTTTAATAGTTACTTCTATAGTTTGTTATTTAATATCTCATATAGTATTTACCAAAAAAGACATTTTAATTTAGAAACAATAAAAGGCAGGGCTCGTAAATATGAGCCCTTAAGCTCTGGTATATTCCAGGGCTTTTTTATTTTGAAAATATATAAACCATACAAAAAAATATTCTAACATTGGAAATATATGTTGACAATGCCTAATTACAGATGTAAACTTAATATATAGATTACAGTTGTAAACGAAGCGGAGGTAGAATAATTATGAGTGAATTTCCTAAAATATCAAATGCGGAGTGGGAAGTAATGAAAATAATATGGAATCATTCTGAAATTACATCAATGGATATTATTCAGGAACTAAAGGGTAAAGTAGAGTGGAAACCAGCTACAGTTAAAACCCTAATAAATAGATTATTAAATAAAAATGCAATTGGTTTTAATAAATTATGCAATGAATATTTATATTACCCTTTGGTATCAGAAGATGAATGTATAAAATTAGAAAGTCAGTCCTTCATTAATAGGGTATTTGATGGTTCAATCAAGTCTATGATCTTGAACTTTGCTAAATCTGAGCAACTATCCGAAAGTGATATAGTTGAACTTAAAAATATACTAAATAAATCAAGTAATAAGGAGGGGTGATGTATATGGATATATTAAGTATCTTTGAGATGATTCTACTATCCTCATTAATTGGTAGCGTAATAGTACTCATGATATTAATTATTAAAGGTATATTCAAAAATAAATTAAGCTCTAACTTTCACTATTATATATGGTTAATATTAATCATAAAATTAATAATTCCTATAGGTCCACAAACACCTTTAAACATTTCTAATATATATAAAATTTTTTATGTTCAAAAAACCACAAATGAAAATACACAAATAAACTCAACAAAACAACTTGATAATTCCAGCTTAGATAGTTCAACATCAACAAACACCTTAATACCAACAAGTGAAAGTGTAAGTGATAGCACTATTAACATACCTCTAAAAAGCAAAATTAATATTGAAGAAGTGTTCTGTTTTATATGGATATTTGGAGTTCTAATATTAATAGGGACCCTAGTTACAGGACATAAAAAACTTAAAAATATTGTTAGTACGTCTATGAAAAATATAAATAGCACACATAAAGAAATTCTATATATTTGCATGAAGACTATGAATATAAGAACGCAGGTAGAACTATCCTATTCTGAAAAAATAAGTAGCCCCTCTTTATGTGGGATAAATAAGCCAAAGATATTAATTCCAGTCAGTGTAGCAGACAATGTTTGTGATGAAGAATTTAAGTATATTATAATGCATGAATTAACTCATTTAAAAAACAAGGACATATTTATAAATTGGGTTATAACATTATTGTCCATGATTTACTGGTTTAATCCAATCTTGCTATACGGCTTTCATAAAATGAGACAAGACCTTGAAATTTCCTGTGACGCTAAAGCAATTTCTTATTTAGATGATGGAAAAAACATTCAGTATGGAAATGCAATAGTAACAGTACTAGAACTGGCTGGAAACAGCAATAGACTTATGGGTACTACTTCAATGGTTATGAATAGTTCAGAAATAAAAAGGAGGATTATTATGATTTCAAAGTATAAAAAGGCAAATATGAAAAATATATTACTTGGAGCCATCATTGTAGTTGTATTAGGAGGCATAGGCATTGCGCTAAACACTTCGAAATCACAAACAGAAACATCTGTTAAGGTTGCCAAAGAATTAATTGAAAGTATCTACACAGTAGATGCTCAAGAAGTAGTTGATTTCAGTAAGCCTGTAGGGGTAGTTATGGATACAGAAAAACCAATGAGCCAAGAAGAGTATGATAAAAAAAGCAAGGCATCCATGGAAGAAATAAAAGAAATTGACAAAGAAATAGTAGCTTTGATGACAGATGAAGGTTACATGGGAGCATTAGCAAATCAGTTTAAGAGTGTAAGCACCAAAATATGTGTAAGGGACAACTTCACATCACAAGTTACAGAGATTACTTTAGGTGAAAACTTATATAAAGACTATAAAGACAACAATAAAGTAAGATACCCTTATGAGGTTAAATTTGATTTTATATCTTCAGATGGTAAAACAAATCAATCAGATACATCCAAAGGAAATTTAGACCTAGTAAAAGAAGATGGCACGTGGAAAGTTTGTCTGTTTGAAATAAATCAATTCCCAGAATTATATAAATAGAGGAAATAACTAATTTATAAGTTCAAAAAGCTCTTGTTTATTTTTGGGTACCTGTGCATCAGAATTTATTTTTCCGCTTACAAGTAACTTCTGAAAAACTTCAAGAAGCAAGGGCTTTTCAAGATAGGAGTTAGATATTAATTCATCATCTGAAAAGATTTCATAGGGTGAACCTTCGCGAACTATTTCTCCGTCTTTCATAACAAATATGTAGTCTGACCAGGCGTAGGCAAGTTCAACATCATGGGTTGACAAAATCACAGTCATGCCATTCTCATTAAGTTCATTAAATATCTCTACTATTTGTTTTGAATGTTTAGGGTCAAGGCTTGAAGTTGGTTCATCAAGTATTATTACTTCAGGGTTCATTGCAATTATATCTGCTATTGCTACTCTTTTCTTTTGGCCATAACTTAGAAAATGAACTGCTTTATCTTTAAACTCAGTCATACCTGTATTTATAAGTGCTTCATCCACGCGACGTCGAACTTCAGCATCCACAAGCTTTAAATTCATTGGTCCAAAGGAAACTTCTTGATATACACTTGCTGAAAAAAGCTGATTATCTGGATCTTGAAATACAATTCCTACATTTTTTCTTAGTGAATTTAATGATGCGGCCTTATACTTTATTTCATTACCACTATAAAAAACCTTACCTGAAGAAGGTTTTAGCACACCGTTAAAATTTAAGAATAATGTGGATTTTCCTGAGCCATTCACTCCTAAAAAAGATATTTTTTTCCCTTTTTCTATTTGTAAACTAATATTATTTAGAGCCTTAGTTCCATCTTGATATTTAAAATTCAAATTTCTTGTTTCTATAATATATTCTTTATCCAAATTAATCCTCCCAAGATGAGTATATCTATAATGCCATTTGTAGCTAAAAATATTAAGAACGTTTCTAGTAATATAATCATGAGTAGATTCACATACGAAATCTTATAAGTATTATCAAGAACGTTAATGTCACCATCGTAGCATCTTGATTCTAGCGCAGTATACATATCCTCAGAACGTTTGTAGGAACTAAGAAATAGTGAACCTACAAGTTTTCCTAGTGAGTTATAGCTAGTTTTTAAGTTTGAGTATCCGAGTCTTGAATTCTGTGATATATAAATCATATTTATAGTTTCTAGCATTATGAATATAAATCTATAGATTAGACTCATAAGTTCTATAAATAATTTAGGGACTTTAAGTTTTTTTAATACAGATAAAAGCTCAACAATTGGCGTAGATAGTGAAAGAAAGTATAGGCATGAAACTGCAGCAAGGGACCTGAATAATACTTTTATGGATTCTATAATGCTTTCCACTGTACACCCAAATTCAACATTTAAAATAGTAAAACTAAATAATGGTTCACTAGCACGCGCTCCTATATTTATAGCTATGGTTATAACTCCAATTATTAAAAAACTCAGTGGAATTAACATTAATATTAGGTATGAACTAAGGGGGATTTTTCCTTTATAAACAGTTATAAGCCCCATAAGAAATATCACAATTATAGATGTTAATATATTATTTAAGTATATACTTAGTAACATTGTTATAATAGCAAAAATGAACTTTTCCATTGGGTTAACTTTCCTCAGCTTTGATATATAAGATAATTTATCAATTGAGATCATGTTTTTTAACCTTTAACAATTCTTTCTTTCCTTTTGCATACCCAAAATAGTAACAAATAAAACCTACACCTATTGATGCTTGTAATGAAAATAGTAAACTTTCTATCTCGCCACTTGGTGGTGTCCAAATAGAAGTAAACCAAGGCTTATAAGTTGAATCAATTTGCGTAATAGCATCCGTGGCTTGTCCATCTGCGCCACTAAATTCAGCGTTTTTAGTAATGAATAATGGTGCAACTGCAAGGAGTACAACAATAAGTGCTAATATAAGGTTTTTTTTAAGCATTTTTTATGCCTCCTGTGATAGTACGTTTAAGTCTATTAATTCAGATCTACTGTAGGTAGTTAAAAGGTTAAACACTATTACAGTGAGTATTCCTTCGCTAATAGCAAGTGGAATTTGAGTTACTGCAAATATACCCATGAATTTCATAAGTGAAGTTATAAATCCTCCAGTCTTATCTGGAAAAGCTAGTGCAAGCTGAAAGGAAGTTGTAACATATGTCATTAAATTTCCAAGTGCAGCTGCTATAAAAATTGAAGTTGATCTGGATAACTTAATTTTTTTAAGTGTTTTATATGAATAATATGTTACGAGGCCTCCAACAACAGCCATGGAAAATGTATTCGCTCCAAGTGTAGTTAATCCACCATGGGCAAGCATTATAGCTTGAAATATAAGAACTATTAATCCTATCACAACCATTACTGTGGGCCCAAAAAGTATTGCACCAAGACCAATTCCTGTTGGATGCGACGAACTACCAGTAACAGATGGAATCTTCAGTGCTGATAGGGCAAAGGTAAATGCACCTGCCATAGCAATAAGCATCTTTATTCTTGGATTTATTTCCACTTTTTTCTTTATTGAAAACAAACCAACAATAACAAATGGTAAACTCACTGCTCCCCATGAAATGCACCATACTGGGGGTAAGAATCCTTCCATTATGTGCATTGCAAAGACGCTTTTAGGCATAAATAATAACGCAAGAAAAATTCCAAGGGCAACTTGATATTTCTTTTTCATAAAAAACCTCCAAATATCATACTCTTTACAGAACAAAAAGTCCTTCTAACTATATGTTAGAAGGACTAATAATGATAAAATCAATATTTTAACACCCTCCCCTATCGCTCGTAGAGTAAATGGTATATAAATACAGGTAGGTATTCTGACTTAAGAATCATTATTCTTATAAACCTTCCCAAAATAATCAGTGGTTTAAATATAAGAACTCCTCTTTTACAGCGGCGGCACCGTGTGAGATTTTCACTCAACTTCTCTTTTAATTAATCAATAAAGATTAAACCTATATAAATTTAGTATTTAATTATATTTTGATTCTACATCAGTTAGTTATTAGTGTCAACAATATATTTTGTTACCCAAATAATAAAATAATTTCATAAAACTGTTGATTTATATCTAAACCACAATTATAATTTAGACATTATTATATAAGATCGGAGAAAAATATATGGAGGTAGTACAAAGATATCCTGGAAGTCTAGGAGAAATAATACAGGGGAGAGCATATGGGAAAGAACTTATATTATCCTGTCCTGTTAATTTATTTACTAGTGTAATGGTTTTTGAAAGTTTTTTTCCAGTTCATAGAAATAAATATCCAAAGTGTAAAAGATTTATGAAAAACATTTTGGAAAGTTGGGGTTGTATAGGGAATTATGATGAGCTGGATATAGAAATTGTGTCTGAAATACCAATTGGGAAAGGTTTTGCAAGTAGCACTGCTGACATAACGGCTCTTTATTTGTCCCTACTTAAGCTTTTTAAAAGGGAATATAATGAGCAGGAGCTAATTAATCATATTGTTAATATTGAGCCAACAGATAGTATAATTTTCTCGGAAATGACTTTATTTGATTATAAAAAGGGAGATTTTAAAGAGAGTTTAGGTGCTTATATAGAATTTAATGTGCTTGTATTTGAAGGGGAAAAGACGATTGACACTGTAGGATTCAATAAAAATGTGAAATCTGATTTAGCAAATATAGAAGACCTTATCCCAAATTTAAAACATGCAATTAGCGAAGGAAATATAGACAAGTTAGCCAAGGTTTCATCTGAAAGTATATTTAGAAATCAATATAGATTAAATTATGATATTTTGAAAGTTATTAAAGAAATACAAACTAAGACTGGTGGGATTGGGATTATTGGCGCACATAGTGGAGATTTTCTAGGAATAATCTATAACGAAAATATTATGATGAAACGGGAATTGACTTATGGAACGTCAATTCCTGGATATAAAAGATATGCATTAAAGACAATAGTTAATTGCAAATAATAATTATAAGCTTGTACTTTTAATTAATTTAAGTTATAATTTATTTATAATTTAATAGTAAATTTTTGGTACTATAATGTTTAAAAGGGAAAGCAATAATGCTACAGCCCCCGCTACTGTATACGTAGACAAATCCCAATCACTGGCTAAAAAGCTGGGAAGGTGGGAGGAGAGAGACACGTAAGTCAGGAGACCTGCCATAAGTTAGGCTAATCCTTCGGAGGGAAGGGTAGTGGCGTAGATATTCTTTTTTTGTTAGGTTTTCATTTGTTATAAATAATAAGGATTATTATACCCCTATCTTTTGGTAGGGGTATTATTTTTTTTGACAAAAAAATGGAGGATAAATGTATGAATCTGGAGATGGATAAATGATACAGCTTATTGGATTACATAGCGAGTGTACAGTTGAAATAAGAGAAAAACTCTCAATTATACCAAAGCAGCTAGAGGAGTGCACAAGAAGTGTTTTAAGTATTTGTGATGAGGTAGTTATAATAAGTACCTGCAATAGGACTGAAATATATTTTAATTCAATAGAATATGATGAGGCCATAGTAGAAGAAATTTTTAGAATATTGAAATGGGATTTAAATCTCATAAAACACACATTTCACATCAAAGAGAAAAGAGTTTTCGAACACTTGATGGAAGTGGTTTGTGGTTTTCATTCGAAAATTTTAGGTGAGGATCAAATTTTGGGACAAGTTAAGTGCGCAATTGAAAGCTCTGTAAAGGTTCATGGAGTAAACAGTGATTTGCAGAAATTGTTTCAGATTGCTATCACTTGTGGTAAAAAATTTAGGGATAAATCAAAGATTTATAAAATCCCAGTATCATCTTCATCCATCGTGGTAAAGGAAGCTATAAATAAGGGATTAAGAAGATTTATGCTTGTTGGATTTGGAGATGTAGGAGCATTAACTTTAAATTATATTTTAAGCAGTGATTTTGATGAGCTTTATATTGCAGTAAGAAATGTTGAAATCGTTAAAGTTACAGATAGTAGGGTGAAAATAATAAGATTTGAAGAGAAAAATAATTATTATAGTGAAGTAGACTGTATTATATGTTGTACCTCAGCACCTCACCCCGTGGTATTTAAAAGTGATCTTCCAGATAAAAAACTTATAATATATGACCTTGCGCTTCCAAGAGATGTGGAGAAACAGGTGTTAACCATGACTAACATTGTGGTTTATGATATAGATAAAATAAGCGCCATTGATGATGAAAATAGAAAAAAAAGAAAAGAACTAATGCAAAATAACAAATATATAGTTGAAAAGTATGTAGGAGATTTCATAGAGTGGCAGGAACTTAGAAAAATTGATCCTCACATAAAGAAACTTTTAAAATCAGGGGAAACGATTTATTATGAAAGATACGAGAGTTTTAAGCATAAACAACACTCAAAAGACAATGGGAAACTCGCTATGACATTACTAAAAAGTACTTCTGATGCCTACATTAATAGGGCAATCGAAGTTCTGAAAGAAGAGCAATTGAAGGGAAGGGCTGATGAATGTCTAAGAATAGTAGAAAAGATATTTTATCCGAAAGAATAGATTATACATTTATATCACTGCTTTCTAATAAAATTTCAGTAGTAATCATTGGAGGTGGAAGAGCTGGTTTTATAAAGTGTAAGAGTTTTGCTGAAAAAGGATGTAGCGTTACAGTGGTATCTAAAGAATTTAATCCTAGTTTTAACGACTTAAGAAACGCTTACAATGTTGAGTTAATTAAAGACTTCTATAAGAAAAGTTATATAGAACATATGCATTTAGTTGTGATTGCAGTGGATGATAAGGTGGACAATGTGAAAATTAAAGAGGATTGTGAAAAGAGTTGTAAATTATATTTAGATTGTTCCAATTTTAAAGATGGACTTTTTATAACACCAGTGCAAAGACAAAATAAAAATTTATCTTTTAGTATTCATACAAAGGAAGGAAATCCAAAAGCTTCAATTCTACTTGCGGATTGTATTTATAATAAACTTAATGATTATACTGAATTTACTGAGTATATTGGTGGATTAAGAGAAAAGGTAAAGAAACTAGACCATAAAAACGAGTTCATGGAATTTGTTTCAACTGAAGATTTTATGTTTTTTTATTCTAAGGGAGTTCATGAAAGTGTTTTAAATATGTTTTATGGAGGGGAAGATTTTGAATTTAAAAATTGCTACAAGAAAGAGTAAGCTAGCACTTTTTCAAGCAGAGTGGATTATGAATTTAGTTATGGAAAAATACAAGATATGTTCTGAAAAGTTAATTGTTGAAACTGAGGGAGATAAAAGATTTGATATTCCACTTAATGACATAGGTGGGAAAGGGATTTTTGTTAAGGACATAGAGCTTTCTCTTATCGAGGGAAGGGCAGATGCTGCAGTTCATAGTTTGAAGGATGTTCCTTATAAGATAAATGAAGCTTTTGAAATAGCTGCTACCCCTACAAGAGAAGATGTGCGGGATGTGTTTATTTCAACAAAGGGAATAAGCTTTTTTGAACTTAAAAGAGGGGCTAAAATTGGGACTAGTAGCAATGGAAGGTCTGCTCAAATTAAGCTTTTAAGGCCTGATATAGTTACGGTTCCAATAAGGGGAGATGTTCTAACTAGAATAGATAAAATAGACAGAGAGGGATTAGATGGAATAATACTTGCGGCAGCGGGACTGAAGAGGTTAAATATAGAAAATGTTATTACAAACTATTTTGATCCTCATCAGGTTGTTCCAGCTGTTGGACAAGGGGCTCTGTGTGTTGAAGTTGTTTCAAATAGCCCACATGCAGAAATATTTAGAGGTCTTGATGACCGAGAGGTAAGGATTTGTGTGGAGGCAGAAAGAAGTTTTATGGGGAGATTAGATGGTGGCTGTGATACTTCAATTGCTGCATATGCAGAACTCGAAGGAGAACTAATGCATATTGTTGGGGTTTTTGGTGTGGGTGGAAGAATTGTAAAAAAAGATATAATGGGGCCTAGTGATAGGTATTTAGAACTTGGAAAAGAACTAGCTGAAAAAGTTTTACTGGGATAAAATTATTTGGTGTATAAGAGGTACACTGGATATTAAAAGAAAAGGAGATAAATATGGGAAAAGTATATCTAATAGGCGCAGGTCCAGGGGATCCAGAATTAATGACTCTTAAAGCGGTCCGTATGTTAAAAAAATGTACAGCGGTAATGTATGATAGGCTGGCAGGGGCGAATGCACTAAAACATTTAAATGAGGGTTGTAAAATTTTCTATTGTGGCAAGGCGCCAGGATGCCATTATAAAAGCCAAGATGAAATAAATGAGATGCTAGTTACTCTTGCAAAGGAAGGCCATATAGTAGGAAGGGTTAAAGGTGGGGATCCATATGTATTTGGACGTGGAGGAGAAGAAGCATTAAGACTCTGTAAAGAAGGAATCGATTTTGAAGTTGTTCCAGGAGTTACCTCTGCTATTTCAGTGCTAAGCTATGCTGGAATTCCAGTTACTCATAGAGGACTTTCACAAGGATTTCATGTATTTACAGGCATGAGCGCAGAAAAGTTGAATATCAACTGGGAAGGTGTATCTAGCCTTAATGGTACTTTGATTTTCCTAATGGGCCTTGCGCATCTTTACGGTATTACTAAGAATTTAATAAATTCAGGAAAATCCATTGAAACTCCCTGTGCAGTTGTAATGAGAGGAACTACGGCTAAACAAAAAAAAGTTGTAGGTACATTAGAGAACATCGCATTAAAGGTAAAAGAAGCATTATTTACATCACCTTGCATTATAGTTGTTGGAGAGGTAGTCACACTGGGCGAAAACTTGAATTGGTATGAAAAAATGCCATTGTTTGGGCTTAACATATGTACTACTCGTTCTGTGGAGCAATCAAAATCTATAAATGAAAAACTTGTGGATTTGGGAGCCGAAGTAACTGAAATAAATTCTATTAAAATAAAAAGAAGCCAGTTTGAGCTTGATAGTGTTAAACATAACCTAAGTGAATATGATCACATAATACTTACGAGTGTAAATGCTGTAAATATATTTTTTAATTATATTTTAGAAAATGAAATAGATATAAGAAGCTTAAAGGGGGAATTTGCAGTAATTGGATCTGCAACTGAAAAATGCTTAAAGGATAGAGGAATAATCCCAGATACTGTTGCAGAAGAGTTTGTAGCCGAGGATTTGTTCAATAAATTGGCCACTAAAGTTAAACCAGAAGATAAGATTTTAATTCCATGTTCAAAATATGCGAGAGCTTATCTTACTGATAAATTAAGAGAACATGGTGCAATTGTTGATAGAGTTAACACTTATGAGCCAATCTGTGGAGAACTAACGGATGTAAATGCATTTGAAAATGTGGATATAGTTATATTCACAAGTCCTTCCACAGTGAAAAACATGATTAAACTTGTAGGACTTGATGCTATAAAGCAGAAAAAATCTGTGGCAATTGGGCCTATAACTGCTAAGGAATTAGAACTAAATGGAATAAATCCATTTGTTTGCAAGCAGTATAGTGAAAACGGAATTATAAGCAAAATTTTAGAGCTAAATTAGGAGGAAAATATGTTTAATAGAAACAGAAGATTAAGAGGTAAAAGTGCTACAAGAGATTTAGTTAGAGAAACAGTAATTTCATCAAATGATTTTATCTATCCAATATTTGCAGTTGAGGGTAAAAATATAAAAGAAGAAATATCTTCACTTCCTGGATGTTATCATTATTCATTAGATAGATTACATGAGGTTATAGAAGAAGTAATAAAGTGCAAGATTAGAGGAGTAATGGTTTTTGGAATACCAGAGCATAAGGATGAAATAGCATCTTCAGCTTTTGATGCTGATGGAATAGTTCAAAGGGCTGTTAAAGTGATAAAGAAAATCACAAGTGATTTATTAGTAATTACAGATGTGTGTATGTGTCAATATACAAGTCATGGTCATTGTGGAATTATTGATGGTAACACAGTTAATAATGATAAGTCGCTAAAATATCTTGCGGAGATTGCACTATCTCATGCAGTGGCTGGAGCAGATATGATAGCACCTTCTGACATGATGGATGGCAGAGTTCTAGCTATAAGAAAGCTTTTGGACAAAAATGGTTATGATAATATTCCTATTATGAGCTATAGTGCAAAATATTGTTCGGCTTTTTATGGTCCGTTTAGAGAAGCAGCTAATTCAGCGCCACAATTTGGAGATAGAAAGACCTACCAAATGGATCCTGCAAACATTAGAGAAGCTATGACAGAAATTCAATATGATATAGAAGAAGGTGCAGACATCGTAATGATTAAACCAGCTCTATCATATTTAGATGTTATAAGATGGGCTAGAGATAGAAGTGATGTTCCAATTGCAGCTTATAGCGTTAGCGGTGAATACGCTTTGGTTAAAGCAGGCGCGAAGCTTGGACTCATTAATGAAAAAGCTGTTGCTCTAGAGTGGTCCTATGTCAATAAAAAGTACAAATTAAAATGAGAAAGTTATTAGTAATCCCCTTAAATTTAACTTGCGATTGATACATTAAGTTTATTTGCTTTTTTATAGGCTATTTCAAACTCATCAGGTGACATATAATTGCA
>NZ_JAENWM010000041.1 GCF_016650035.1 Clostridium sp. | reverse complement strand
TAAAAAAGTAGCAGTGCATGTACATGCACTGCTACTTTTTTAATTATTCATCATAATTTACTTTTTATCGGGATCCCAATTCTTATGGTTGTTCCTATTTCGGGTCTGCTTTCTACTACAATGGAGCCATTGTGTTTACCAATAATCCATTTTGCAATTGATAATCCAAGTCCTGTGCCACCACTTTCTTTTGTTCTTGATTTATCACATCTATAAAATCTATTGAAGATGAAAGGAAGATCTTCTTTAGAAATGCCTATTCCGGTATCTATAATGTCAATAATTAAATTATTCCTTTTAATATAACAGTTTAACACTATCATTCCACCAATTTGAGTATACTTTATGCTATTATCAATGAAAACTCTTAATGCTTGTTTTAATAATTTTTTATCTGCATAAATAAGTGATTTTTTATTCATTTCAGTCCGAATTTCATGATTACTGTCAATTAATTTCGTTTCTTTTATAATTTCCTCTACCAATTCATTGATGTAAAACTCCTGCTTATTAATCTTTTGAGTATTCTTATCGCTTCTTGCAAGAAACAAAAGTTTTTCTACTAACTGTTGCATATCGTACGCTTCGTCTTTTATAGCGGTTATCGATTCATCTAATACATCCCGGTCATCTTTTCCCCAACGTGATAGCATATTTGCATAACCTTTTATAACGGCAATTGGAGTTCGAAGCTCATGGGAAGCATCAGATACGAATTGATTTTGTTGTTCATAGGAAGTTTGGATACCGTCCAGCATTTTATTAATAGTTTGAGATAAATCTTTTAGTTCATCGTGAGAATTACTAACATTAAGCCTAGTTCCTAGGGCATTAACAGAAATAGCTTTTGTAGTTTTTGTCATATCTCTTATTGGCAAAAGCATTTTTTTACTAGCTTTAGATCCAACACCTAACGTTACAATTAAAGAAAATACATTTATAGAAAAAATAATTAAGATGAAAATAACCCAATATTCATTTTGTTTATCAATGTTTTTATAAAATTGTAGGTAATGGATTTCATTATTTTGGTCTAATTTAGTTGTTACAAAAACAAATTGCTGATTTATTTCATCTATAATGGGGGAGGGTGAGGCCTTTTTATAAAAAGTTTGATTTTCTTTGTCTTCCACAGTAGAATAAACTAGATTTTCACTTTCATCAAAAACATTTAAGGTTACATATTCTAAATCAGAAAAAATATTTATATCAAAGCTTTCAAAATTATTGTCCAACTTAGCATAATTAAGAGCTACTGAACTAAACTTATTAAGTTCAATCTTTACCTCATTTAACAGAAACAGTCTAAATCCTATAATTAAAACAATGCTTAATATGAAGAGTATAATAGAAAAAATCAGAGTATATACTGCAGTCATTTTGAAACTAATTGAAAATCTTAGTCGCTTATTTATTTCGTATGTTAATTTCTGTAATAATTTCGGCGTAAAAATCAGGACTACTTTTGTTGATTTTAAGAGAAGTCCAAAATATTGCAATAGAAGCCTAAAGATAGATTTTACATTATTCATCTTTTAAAAGATATCCCACCCCTCGCATGGTATAAATAAATTTATTGTTAAACCTATCATCAATTTTACTTCTCAAATACCTAATGTACACATCTACTACGTTAGTATCGCCCATATATTCATATCCCCACACTATATCAATAATCTTATTTCTTGTAAGAACAATATTTTTGTTCTCTATTAAGTATTTAAGTAAATCAAATTCCGTCTTTGTTAGTTCTATAGATTCATTTTTGAATGTAACCGTATGTGCATCTAAGTCTATGAAAAGATCACCAGCAGATAATATATTAGAAACCTTTTTTAGTATAGGTGATTTTTTTAACGCTGTTCTTATTCTTGCAAGTAATTCTTCAATTGCAAAGGGCTTTGTCATATAGTCATCAGCACCTATATCAAGGCCCATAACTTTATCCATTATCTCATCTTTTGCTGTAAGCATTATAACAGGAACTGCGGATACTTGCCTTAACCTTCGTAATACCTCCAGGCCGTTTAAAGAAGGTAACATAACATCGAGAATTATAACATCGAAAATTTCATTAATTGCTTTATCTAAACCTCCCCGACCGTCATGACATTGACTAACAATATAACCCTCATATTCTAGTTCTAACTGTAGAAACCGCGCTATTTTTATTTCATCCTCTATTATTAAAATCTTTTGTCCGCTCATATATACATTAACCCCCAAATAATATCAATAGTTTTATTATATACATAATTGTAGACAATTGGATATATATTTTAGTGTTTTCTAAAAAAACAACCTACATTTACAAATGTAGGCAATAGATTATGTCAATACTATTCAGTTTTCATTTCCTCAGTAATTTTTGTAGTTACTTTATTAACAGCAACGGACATTTTATCGAAAATATTGTTTGCTTCAGAACACTCATTATCTTTCTTTTTGATTCTTATTTTGTGGTTAGTTGCAAGGGCCAATACTAATGCTATAATTGTTAATGGTGTAACCGCTATAGATATTATAATTGCTAATGTTACGCAAATATTTAGTACAACGGTATCATCTTTTTTAACTATAAGTTTTGTCTCGTTTCCTTTTTTAATAAGTTTCTTCACCTTTTTAAAAAATTGACCTCCAGAACTTGTGGTTTCCGGTTCCTTAATTTTATCTTGTTTTTCTAAATATACTAAAGCTTCGATAAGACTTCCGTTAGATATCTCTAGCGCATTTTTTGCATCCTCATAACTTACGTTAGCTCTTTTCCTTAATTCATCAATTTGTTCTAAATTTATTGACATTTAAATTCCTCCTCATATTTATTTTCTATATTGTTATTATAAGGTAGAAAAATTAAAAATTTATTAGCAAAAGATTAGAATTGCATTAGAAATTTCTTCTGCTGTTGTATCTAAAGCAACTTGAAATATGGTCATTTATTATACCAGTAGCTTGGAGGTGAGCATAAGTTATAGTTGATCCTAAAAATTTAAAACCACGTTTTTTTAAATCTTTACTAACTCTATCTGACAAATCAGAAGTTGCGGGTACGTTTGCAGTATTCTCCCAGTGGTTAGTTACTGGAATATGGTCCACGAAGGCCCATATGTAATTATCAAAGCTACCAAATTCCTCTTGAATTTTAAGAAACATTTTAGCATTATTTATAGAAGCAACTATTTTAAGCTTATTTCTAATAATACCAGCATTTTGAAGGAGTTCAACTATTTTTTCATCATCATATTGCGCAACTTTATTAAAATCAAAATCATCATAAGCTATTCTGTAATTCTCTCTTTTTCTAAGTACAGTAATCCAGCTTAAACCAGCTTGAGCAGATTCAAGAACAAGAAATTCAAAATGTTTTCTATCTACGTGGACTGGTACTCCCCATTCTTCATCGTGGTATTTCACATATAAGGGATCATCCCCACACCAACTGCATCTATTCATTTTGCTACACCTCTTTCAATAGTAATTAATTTAATTTTACCATATATAAAATATATTAAGTGTTTTTGTTCACATTTACTTACATGAAGGAATATATTATTATATAAAATACTTACTACCTATAGAGTAAAACTAATAAAAATTTATAACTAAAACTACTCAATATATTAATCTAGTTTGTAAATACATATATCAATTCATAATATTACCTTCGCAATATATTAAATATATTGTAGTGATATATGTACCCATAAAATCGTTACTAACTTATAAACTAGTGTTATTTCGTTATAAATTTATATAAAAAAGGAGTTTTGTTAAATGGGTAAAGATGAAAGACCAAATGATAACAATAAATGCAATCCAAGTGAATTATGTAATACTATTAATTCAGAACCTGTAAATATGGAGGAAAACGGTGCTAAATTATTGACTGTAAGAGTACAAGTCGATAATGTAGCCTTTGGTAAAAAAGTATGTGTTGCTTGTATTATATATGATAAATGTCACAGGATACTTGCTTTTAGAGGATTTTGTAAAATATTATCTAAAGAAAATGATTGCGGTCCATGTGGTACTATTAGAAAAAAATTAGTATTTGTACTTCCAGACGATATTGACATTGAAGATTTAGATGTTCGTGTTGCAGCAAATTATATATATCCTTGTGAATAAACTTAATAGATATCTAGAAAAAGAGATAATGATTATAATCATTATCTCTTTTCCGTTAATCATGGTATAATATATACTTATGGGCTAAAAATATATTTAAGTTATACTTAAAAATTATATATAAAACAAGAGAGGAAGTTAAAATGAGTAACATAAAATTTGATGAATTTAAAATTAGCGAAGAAATATTAAAAGCAATTAATAATTTAGGATATGAAAATCCTTCAGAGGTTCAAGCTTCAGTTATCCCTATAGCTCTTGAAGGCAAAGATATCATAGTAAGATCACAAACAGGCAGTGGAAAAACAGCAGCCTTCGCTATTCCACTTTGTGAGAGTATAGATATTGAGGAAACAGAGCCTCAAGTCTTAGTACTATCGCCTACTAGAGAACTAGCGCTTCAAGTAAGTCAGGATATAACGCAAATAGGTAGATATAAAAAAGTTAGAGCCATAGCTGTTTTTGGTAAACAACCTATAGAAATGCAAAAGAAACAGTTAAAGCAAAGAGTTCATGTAGTAGTTGGTACACCAGGAAGAACTTTAGATCATATTAAAAGAGGTTCAATTAATTTAGATAAGGTGAAATATTTAATATTAGACGAAGCAGATGAAATGCTTAGTATGGGTTTTATAGAACAAGTAGAAGATGTTATTAAGGCTGTTCCTAAAAACAGGGTTACAATGTTATTTTCAGCTACAATACCAGAATCTATTGAAGCAATTTGTATGAAATATATGGTTAACCCAGTGAAAATAGAAATGGATTCCGAAAAATTAACCGTTGAGAAAATAGATCAAGTATGCTATGAAGTAGAGGAAGATAAGAAACTTAGTTTGCTTAAGAGAACACTTTATATTGAAAATCCAGACTCTTGTATAGTTTTTTGTAAAACAAAAGAAAATGTTGATGTAATAACTGATCAAATGAAAAATCGACATTATTCCTGCGTTAAGATACATGGTGGTCTGCTTCAAAATGAAAGATTAGATGCTATGGAGAGATTTAAAAAAGGTGAATTTAGATTTTTAGTTGCTACTGATGTTGCAGCTAGAGGTATTGATGTAGAAGACATTACCCATATAATAAATTATGATTTACCACTTGAAAAAGAGAATTATGTTCATAGAATAGGAAGAACAGGACGTGCTGGAAAAAAAGGACGTGCTATAACATTTACAACTCATCACGAAAAAAGATTTTTACAAAACATAGAAAACTATATTGGTATGGAAATCCCTAAAAGGCCAATTCCATCAAAAGAAGAGTCCGAACCGTTCAGGGAAGCATTTTATGAAAAAAATGATGCTAAGCCTATTATTAAAAAGACTAAAGCCTCTAATTTCAGTTTGGATATAATGAAAATATATATCAGTGCAGGTAAAAAGAAAAAAATTAGAAATGTAGATATTGTAGGAACTATTTGCAATATTGAGGGTGTTAGTGTTGATGACATAGGTATTATAGATATTCAAGATAGTTTCTCTCATGTAGATATTATGGGAGGAAAAGGAAAGTTAGTATTAGAAGCTCTTAATAAATCAACAATAAAAGGTAAAACTATTAGAGCAGAAAAAGCAAATAAATAGTATGACAATACAAACCAAGTTGATTATACACAACACACAACTTGGTTTTATCTTTATTATTTAACAGTTAATATTCCTATTTGTATTACTAATGATATTATCAGTTTTAGCATATGTCACTATATTTTCTTTTGCATTTCATGCAGTGGCATATTACCATATGAAATCACTATGCACCATTAAGTTATGCACCAACTTGTATTTTTATTATAATCATGATGGTTGAAATATTATATTACAAAAAAAATTCAAATAATCTTAAATTTGTGTTAAAATATAAAAGGTATAACAAACATTTAGTTAAAGGCGACTTTATAAAAACAAAAATTTAAGTTATACTATGCATAACAATTATAATATTATCGGATAAAAGGAGTGCTATAATGAAAACATTTGATGAATTAGTTAATGAGACTTTAGAAGTTGAAGATTTAGAAGAATTAGAATCAGCGGCAGATTTATTTCAGTTTGGTATTGAAAAAGGATATTATAATAAACGCCAAGCAGATCAATTTAACATAACCTATTGGAAAATAAAAAATAAGTGCTTAGCATATGATGTTGCCAAAGACATAAAAGGTAACAAATTAGATATAATTACAATGGTTGCTAGTGCTCCAAATGAAATAAAAGAGAATAGAAAAGAACTTATTAATTATGTGAATGGGCGTTTTAAGGCATTAAAGGGTAGAATAGATGGAATTAGATAGTATTCTTTCTTTGTGATAATAATTAAAGGTGTATACTGCTGTAAGATAGTACAGCAGTATACACCTTTTTTTTACTGGTACAAATCCCCTGCAAGCTTTTCTAATTCAGCCATATTTAGAATGATAATAGAGTTTTTTTCTTTTTTTATTATTTTTTCATTGCATAATTTATTTATGGTTCTAATTAAATGTCTATAGCTTGTTCCAAGCAGATCTGCAAGTTCAGTAAATTTATCAGTTGTTATTCCAACATCTAGGGTAGAAAGATTGCTGTTTTCTGGCGCAATAGCAAGTAGGTAACTTGACAATCTATTTTCTAGAGGGTAGAGGATATTTATTGAACTGGAAATAGATGAGCTAATAAATTTTTTGCCAAGGCTTGTACACATACACTTTAAAAAAGTTTGATCATTAACAGCGTATTTTCGTATATTATTCATAGAGATTCCAATGCACAAACATTCAGTTATGGCTTCAATGTTTGAATTCGCCGTGTCATAATCAATAAATTCCACATCTCCAATTATAACAAGTGGTTTATGTAACCGAAATAGTAGAGATTTACCGTTTTTAAGAACAGTATATATTTTTACTTTCCCTTGTACAAAAAAATAAAAATAATCTATGGGTTCATCAGTTTTGACGAGGTGACTTCCTTTATCAAAACTATGTAGCTCCATATATTCATACATATCTATGCCGAAAAAATCATTGATATTATATTTTTTTATATAATTGTCTAGTTCATTTTTACTATTTATTCGTTTCACAATGGGGACCTCCTTTTAGTATTGCATGGAAAAATAATTATTTATTTAGTATCTAAGTATCATTATAATGGATTGTTTTTGTTTTGTATAAACAAATTTACTAGAAATATGACATGTGTCATATAGAACCAAGCTTTTTTATGTTAATCTTATAAAAGAGGCATTTATTAAAGACTGGAGGAAATTCAATGTATAAGGCATCTGCGGTATTTATAGGTATTTTAATTACTATAATGGTAACTTTTAATGGGATTTTGGCAAATTACACAGATTCCTATCAATCACTATTAATAATTCATATAGTGGGTCTTATTGCTGTAATTATTATTTTAATATTTAAAAAACAGAAGTTAAGGTTAAATAAAAATATACCGATTTATTTGTTTAGTGGTGGATTAATAGGAGTTTTGGTGGTATTTTTAAACAATTTATGCTTCAATGCCCTTGGGGCTTCGTTAACATTGTCCTTAGGAGTTTTTGGACAACTAATTTTAGCCAGCTTTATTGATCATTATGGATTATTTGGTTTAGACATTTACAAGTTTAATAAGAAAAAAATCGTGGTTTTTTTTATAATATCATTAGGGTTAGTTACAATGATATATTATAAATAGAGGAGTGGAAATATGTTATATATAATTTCAGCAGCTTTATGTGGATGTTTTATTATATTGTCTATGATTATAAATTCACATTTAGCTAAAAAAGTAGGAGTATTCCAGGGTACCCTAGTAAACTACATAGTAGGACTATTAACTACTATACTCTTGATTATTATAGTACGCAATTTTGTGGACCTATCCTATAATGATTATTCGAAAATACCATTATGGGCACTTTTAGGTGGACTAATAGGAGTTATGGTGGTTGCAAGCTCAAACGTTGTAATTCCTAAAATACCAACTATATATACTACTTTACTCATATTCATAGGTCAAATTTTCACAGGAATACTTATTGATTATTTTATAGCTGGATTTGTTTCAAAAGGAAAAGTTATTGGTGGAGTATTGATTCTAATTGGAATCATGTATAATTCTACCGTGGACAAGAAAGAATTGATTATAAAAGAATTTTAATTGTAAATTATTAAGGCTCAGCATTCGTTCTGAGCCTTAACAATTTACAATTAAGTTTCATGTGAGTATAATTTTAGATTTCCGATGTACTTCTTTATATAACCTCGTATCTTATAAATTTCTACTGCTGTAAGTAATGTTGGTGGCCCGAGGATAGATAAAGTATTAATAACGCCTGTACCTTCTTGTACCGCGTCTGTAGCATACGCGTAATTTTGTTTCAGAAATATACATCCAATTATACAACTTATTATGACTGGATATGTGTTGTGTTTAGTGTCTTTTAGTTTTGTATCGAAGATAACATTATCAATGCTACTCACTAATGCTTTTCTGGGGTGACTTAAATTTATTGTTTTAAATATAATAATGACCCCCTAAGATTATCTATGTTAATTATAGTATATGAAAATTAGGAGGAAATGATATAGTCATTTTGAAATAGTTTAATGACATTTCAGAAGGAAAGTCTCCTACTTCTATAAGTGGGAGTTACATTCTATAACAAATAAAAAACTTTAGTGGGAGTCTAAATCTCCTTCTGAAGTCATTAATATTGCAGCATCGCAGATGATGATTTAATTATGCGGTATATATAAAAATAATGTATAATAGATTTAAGTAAAATATAAAGCACACTAAGGAGATAAATTATGGATAACGAACTAAAAGAAATGTTAACACAAATGAATAAGGATATTAAAGATATTAGTGCAAGATTAAAAAATGTGGAGACTAATCAAGTGAATGTTTCCAATGCTGAACATAAAAATTGGCATATGTTAGCAGATAAGTTAGGGCAATATGATTCAATACTACATAAAATTTATGGAAAAAAAGGTTCAGAGAAAGAAAAATAATTAATCAAAAAGCAGTGAGATAAGATTTTCTCACTGCTTTTTGATATTAAAATATAGCTATAACTAATGGTTGCAACATAATAGTAATTGAGATACAATTTTTAATTGGTTAAACTTCTCCTTCTATACACACTCATAATAATACCTACAGATGCCATATTAATAAGCTCTAAAGAACCTCCATAGCTTATAAAAGGAAGTGCAATTCCTATAATAGGGAATAAATTTACATTCATTAATATATTTGTTGCAAATTGTACTATAAATATACTAATTAGTCCAGCTATAAGTAATCTGCCATAAGTATCTCTGACATATTTTGAAATATGCAAAATTCGATATATGAAAGAAATAATAATAGTAATAATAACCGCCGCTCCAAGCCAACCAAAAGTGTGCACTATATAATTAAATATAAAATTTGAGTGCATCTCAGGCACTTTTAATAGTTTTTCATTTGCAGAAAACCCGTTCCCGAAAATTCCAGATGTATGAGTTATTTTGTACATCTGTATACCTAAGTATCCAGCTCCATCGGGATCAGAGAATGGGTCTAAAAAACTCAAAAGTCTCGCTATTCTATATGGTGCATTGAAAAGATATAATATAAAACATATACTATTAAATGCAATAATGTAAAAAGCATATCTTATTTTCATCTTAGACTTAAGGGCTAAAACTATAAATGAAATAAAGTAAATTCCATAGTAAGCTAAGCCTTGAACAGAAAGTATTAAGTACATCGGAATAATTAAATAGCCAAAAGCTTTAATTAAATTCATTCTTTTGTTCCAGTCATAGTTATTGAATATACCTGAAAGGGAAAATATAAATACATATAAGCTAATTGCTTTAATATCAATACTAAAAGAACCAATTGAAATAAAAAGACTTCCATTTATAGGGTTACCTATAAATATAAATAGGATAAATAACAAACACATTCCTGCGAAAATATGTTGCGAGTACTTTTCTAATTTTCTGTAATCGAAGAAATATAATAATACTATGCCTATGGTACCGATAGCGGAATATAATAGGCTGTGATTAAATAAATAATCACTATGTTGATATGAACTTTTATATTGCATAAGATACATCAAAGCAACACCCGTATTTACAAGGATTATGGTTAAAATTAATGTGATCCAATCTGGGGTTCCCTTATGGGCTATATTTAGCTGTTTACCTAGGGTTATACCATCTCCCATTCGTTCAACGGCTTTACTTACCGCTTCTTCTTGTAATATTCTGCTTGAAGCATATTCATCTACAATATCCTCTATGTGTGATGATAGCTCCTGTTTTATTTCTTTATGAGCTGCTTTATATTTCACATAAGAACATACATAATCTATATATTCACTAATTTTAGAATTATTTCCTACGCCCATAATACGGCCTCCCATAATATTTTATCAACGGTGGAACGGAAAGTTGTCCATTCTTCTTCTTTTTCCTTCAAAGACAATAGACCTTCATCCATTATCCTGTAGTATTTTCTGGGACGATTACCAGAGCCTTCATCCCAATAGGCCTCAACTAGTCCCTTTGCCTCTAAGGTGTGAAGAATCGGATAAAGTGTACCCTCCTTTAATTTAAAAACCCCATTTGATTTTTCTTCCATCTCTTTTATCATCTCATATCCATACATTGGTTTTTTATTAATTAATTTAAGTATGAGAATTACCGTACTCCCTTTTAAAAGTTCTTTGTTTATTGACATGTTGTCGCCTCCTTTATAATTCTTGATTAAGATGGTATTGTTTTTATGCCTAGCAATTCGATACATCGGTATTATATGTATAATGATAACACTATAATAAATTATGTCAATAAGAGAATGCTACCGTTTTTTCAAATCTTGGGTCCGTTATTATATAAATATTTGTAAATTGGCACTTGACAATATAAGTATAAAGAACTACATTTATGTTGTGTACTATGTAAAGTAGTACACACAGTACACATATACAATGGATAGTTTAATTATTCGAGAGAAGGTGAAACTTTGATAAATATCGACAGCAGAAGCAGTAAGCCTATTTATGAACAGATTATTGAGAAAGTAAAGGAAAACATAATAAAAGGAATATTAAAGCCAGGGGATAAACTGCCTTCTGTAAGGGAACTTGCCTCGCTTATAACAATCAATCCTAATACTATAAGCAAAGCATATATTGAGCTAGAGCGAATGAAGGCAATTGAAGTTATAAGAGGAAAAGGAACCTTTGTAGTAGAGAATTTTAAACCTATCATGGATGCAGAAAAGATGAGAGAAATAAAAGAACATATGAAGAAAATAATTATAGAAGCACATTATATAGGAGTTGATAAGGGCACGTTAATTGATATACTTAATGAAATTTATAGTGAGTTTTAAACTATTGAAATTTATAAAATGGGGGCGTTAGTTTGATTGATATAAAAAATGTGAGCAAACAGATAGATGGTAAATATATTCTAAGGAATGTAGATTTACATGTAAACAAGGGGAGTATATTTGGAATAATTGGCGAGAATGGTGCGGGTAAAACTACATTAATAAAATGCCTAACAGGTATTTATAGAGTTAATGAAGGGGAAATATTAATAAATGATGAAGAGGTATTTGACAATAATATAGTAAAACAGAGGATAGGTTATGTATCCGATGAAAATCAATATTTTTCATCTTTCAAAGTAAAGGAACTTATGAACTTTTATAAGAAAACCTATAATAATTTTTCACAGGAGAGATTTGATGAACTTAATGAAAAATTTAAAATTCCTGTGAAGAGAAGAATAAGAGAGCTTTCCAAAGGTATGAAGATGAGAGTAGCTATTCTTTTAAACTTAAGCTTAAAGCCAGATATTTTAATACTTGATGAGCCCACATCCGGCCTTGATCCTGTGATTAAAAAAGAAATAATGTCCATTATTGTAGATGAAGTGGCTTCAAGAGGTATAACTGTATTTATTTCCTCACATCATCTAGAACATATCGAGAGAATTTGTGATAAAGTAGCAATAATTAAAAATGGTGAAATAAAATACATGAGCTCTATAGAAGAAGCTAAAAATAGCTTAATAAAACTTCAAGTTGTATTTAAGGACAATGAGGACACGCATAAAAATCTATCTTCTCTTGAGGGAGTAATTAGGATTGAGACTATAGGAAGAGTAAACTATATAATTACTAAAAATTACACAAAAGAATTTAAAAAAAGACTTTATGATATGGGTGCTGACTTTATAGAAATTCTTAATATGAGTCTTGAGGATATCTTTATATATTTCGTAGAAGAGGAGGATAAAAATGAATAAAATTATAAATAAGGCCCTTTTCTATAAGGAATGGATAAATGTAAAATGGGTAACCCTTTTAACTATTGTTATATTATTATATTTTAAGGTTTATGGTGTTATATCCGCATTAAATCAAAATGAAATATATTTTCAGCAACATGGTGAAGTATGGACTGATAGATGGTTTAATAACGGACTTCATGAACGGGGTACATATGTGCTTGTAATGATATTTGTTGTAATATTAATCGCCATGATTTTATTTGCGGGTGAAAAAGCTAGTGAAAATCAGGGATTTTTAGCTTCTATGCCCTTTACTAGGAAAGAGATAATACTCAATAAATGGATTGTTGGGGTGCTAAGTATCCTTATAAGTTTTGTAGTAACATATATATTCTTAAGCTTATTATATGTTGCAAATATTAACAACCTTGACACTGTATTAAACCCATACTCTGATATAGTTATATGGGTTCTTATGGATATATTTCAGTACATTTGCATTTTTACTTTTATTATGCTTGCACAAACGGTTATGGGAAATAGCATAGTTGCAGGTATAGTAGGTGGAATAATACTTATAGTGCCATACTTTATAACATTGGTGTTGCAGAGTTTAATTGATCGCTTCTATATGGAAAATTTTTATATAATTGTTGATAAAATAGGACCTTGGTTAAATATTTATAGTTATAATTTAACTCAAGAGCGCTGGCTTGAAAATACAGCAAATAGCGGTAAAGAACTGTATAGAACTTTTTATTATATAGATTATAAGTTAAAATTATTAATACTTTTTATATTAACTTGTTTATTTTTGTACTTATCATATGTATCCTATAAAAAGAGAAGCTTAGAATATAATTTAAAACTAATATCCTTTAAAAATTTAGAACCTATCTTTAGCATTGGTTTTGCTATCTGCTTAGGGCTTTTGGCAGGGAGTATTTATTATGAAAGGGGAAGGTTGAGCACATTTACCATTGGGGCTGTCATATTCACTATTATAGGTTATTTTATAGCTAAGCTATTACTTAAGGTATTATCATCTGATAAATAATTAAAAACAAAATGTTCTCTTTTACTTTTTTCTTGGTCTTTGTTTAATTTGTACTAAATATGGTAAAATATAAAATAATGGATTATATTGAGGTGATAATATGAAATATGCAGCAGCTAACGAAATAATAAATGAAAATAAATTCACACAGCAATGTATCTTAGTTAAAGGGAATTCTGCTAGTGGAAAAACAACGCTGGCAATTTCTAAATACAGGAACATGATAGAAAACGAAAACATTAAAAGCACAAGTATATTGTGCATGTTTATGAACAAATATCAAAATATAACATGGACAAAAGATATGATTTTTAATACCAATGGGGAGATTAGAAAAAGCTCCTACTATGGATTTATTAGGAAAGAACTATCACTTTATTGGCCCTATGTAGTAGAGAATTGTAAGAAAATAGAAAATAATTTGCTAAAGCCTGAATTTGCATCTTTTGATGCTACAAATTATGCAATGAAAGCATTAGTGGAGCATTTTAGAACATCTAAAGGGTACTTTAGTGATATAATATCAACTTCTACTAAAATAGCTTCAGATTTGATATCTAACATTAATAATGCTGCACTATCATTAGTGCCTTTTAATGAAATAGGGAGCAGGTTATATAATTCATTAGAGGTAAATGATTTTTTAGTAAAAGAAACCTATAATCAATTGGATGAAGTAACCCAGTATTACATATCAAAATTGTTAGGTAATGGCGTTGTAGATTATGGATTGTGTTTTTACCTTTATAATAATTATTTACTTCGGGACGCAAGATATTGTAATATAAATAAAATAAAATATCTTATTGTAGATGATATAGATGAGGCTTCACCAGCAGAGCTAGAACTTATATTTAAGATTATTAATAATGTAGATAAGGCATACTTATTTTATAACCCAAAGGGTGGATTCTGTAGTTATTATGGGGCTAACTCTGATTATCTAAAGGAAGAATTAAATATTGAATACCATGAAATTACTTTAGATGATCATTTTTGCTGCAATGACGAATTTATTGATTTTGCACGTGTAATAGATAATAGGGCACATAACCACGATAAAGAAAAAATAAATGGATTTTTACAAGCTCATATAGATATGACATCACAACTAAGATCAGAAATGGTACAGAAGATATTATTAAAAGTTGAAGAGCTATTAATGCAGGGATTTAAGCCTGTGGACATAGCTGTAATTTGTCCGTTTAATGATTTTATTATCGCCTACGCGCTACAGAAAAAAGCAAAAACATTGGGTATATCAATCATGGAGACTTCAAAAAAATATAGATTTATAGACAATGAATATTTACACCCATTAATAGTACTATCGGTACTCTGTAATGATTATAAAAGTATAAAATTAACTGGCGAAGATTATAAAAACTTTTTTTCTTTTATGTTACAGTTAGATCCAATTAGAAGTTCATTATTATCTTCGTTAGTAGTTTCTAGCGAACTTCCCGAGCTTAATAATGAAGTGAAAGATAGAGTAGGGGCTACTTACGTAGATAAATATATTAAACTCAAAAATTGGATTGAAAATTATAAAATTCACTTTTCAGAGCACAAGGTGCCGCTAGCTGAATTTTTCAGAAGTGCATTTTTAGAAGTGCTTATAATGCTACCAAAAGTTAAAGAACATATAGAGGACTACATAAATTTATATGAATGCTGCGAAAGTTTCGTAAATACACTAAATAAATTAGAATTTAAAGGAAGGTCTTCGGAAGAAAGATTTATAGAATTTATACTAAGAGAAGGGAGTGAATTTTGTTCGTTGAATGAAATTCAAGAAAAGCTTTTACAAGATAATGCTATACTTTTTACGTCACCCTATACTTATTTAACCTCTAATTTAAGTTCTAAGGTCCAAATATGGACAGATATTAACAGCAATATGTGGTGTTCAAGAAATATAAAGGAATTATCAAATTCCTATGTATTAAGAAGTAATTGGGATATTAATGATATCTATACGCAGGAAAAAGAAAACAATAATATATACGGAATTTTAATGTCCGTTGTCCATGGACTTTTAAGGAAATGTAGCGGTGAATTATATATATATGGTAGTGAATATTCTTTAAATGGATATCAACAAGAAAGTATATTTTCAGATATCCTTGTAGAAATTTTAAGTGAGCGAGGTGAAGATGTTGAAGGAAATAATCTATAGGGATGATCAAAAGCCTATAATGGAATACCGAGGGGGAACTATGGCAGTGCCAGCAGTTCCAGGAGCGGGCAAAACCTTTATTATATGTAATCTAGTATGTGAAATTATAAAAGATAAAGTTCATAAACCTGGTAAAATACTTATAGTGACTTTTATGAATAGTGCAGTGAATAATTTTAAACATAGAATTTCAGGAGTGTTACAAAATACTGGTATAACTGCAAGTAATGATTATGAAGTTATGACTATACATAGCTTGGCACTAAAGATTTTAAAAGAAAGACCAGATGTAATGGGAGTTAATGAAGATTTTCAAATATTGGATGATGTAAATAAGAGTTTGTACTTAAACAATTGCATTTCACAGTGGAGAAGAAAAGGAGGAGAAAGTGTATTTAAGGCTATGATATCAGATAAAGCCATAAATAAATACGAAGGAAAACAAAATGATTGGTGGAATGATTTCTTCAAAACAGTGGATACAATTATTGGTGAACTTAAGATAAATGACATTTCTCCAGAAAAATTAAAAGATGAATTAAAATATTTAAATGAAAATAGTATTTTAGTATATATATCTGAAATTTATGATTCCTACACTAAAACTCTAAAAAAAGAGGGATATATAGATTATAATGATTTGTTAATCCTTGCATACAAGCTTTTAAAAAATGATGATGTACTTAGAGGAAAACTACAAAAAAAATATACATTTGTATTTGAAGATGAGTGTCAAGACTCAAATTTAATCCAGGGAAAAATACTTAGTCTAATCTCCCATAAAAGCGGCAATTTAGTTAGAGTAGGGGATGTTAATCAAAGTATAACAGGAACATTTACAGCATCAGATCCAAAATTTTTCAGAGAGTTTAGTGATAATGCAAATGAAGTGTTTCAAATGTTTATGGCAGGTCGTAGTACAAATAATATTATTAATTTAGCAAACGAATTAGTCCAGTTTACAAATAATCATCATGCAGAAGAAAAATGTAGAGGCGCATTAGTAAACCAAGAGATTAAAAGTCTCACAGAGAACTTTGAAATCAGAACATCTAATGCTTTTAATTATGGAATAAGTGCTATGGTTTGTAGCTCAAGTGAAGATGAAATGGAAAGGGCTATTAATTTAGCACAGAAATTTAAAGAAAAACATCCAAGTAAAACCTGTGCAATATTAGTTCCATATAATAATCAGGTTACAGAAATAGCGGATAAACTCAGAGCTTTAAATCTTGGGTGTGATGAACTATCAAATAAATCAGATAAAAGAATTAAAGTTACGAATACTTTAGGATGTCTATTACATTTTATTTCAAGGCCGCAAGATAGTGTTAAATTTAAAAATTTAATTCAGAATGTGTTTATAGAAGAGCGAGATTCAGAAAGCGAAAAATTGTTCGATTTTATACAAAATTACGAAATAGAAAAGCTGATGTATCCTGAGGGAGGAATAATAAATTCTAAAGATATTCCACGAGATATTTTAAATTCAAAGGTGTATAAGGAATTTCTAAAGTCCATGGAACAAATTAAAACTATATTTGAATATCCACAAACACATTTAGATAGACTGATCTTACATATTAGCGATATTTTAAATTTTAGTCTTGAAAACAAAGCAATGGCAGAGGCGGTTGCATCTTATATTAGATTAAAGTCTAAAGATAATAGTGGATTTTCCTTAGGATATCTAGCAGATCAGCTGCTAGATGAAAAAAACAGTATATTAAATCTTATTTCAGGTATAATTTATGACCTAGAAGGATATGAGCCCTCTCCTGATAGAATAACAGTATCTACTTGTCACAAAGCTAAAGGTCTGGAATGGGATTGCGTATTAATATTAAATATAACATCCTATCAATACCCATATATGACAACAGATAAATTTAAAGACTATTATTATTTAAAATACGAATTTAAAAATCCAACAGTGCTTTGCAAAGCTGAGATTGCAAAAATTTTAGGGAATAGTATTTGTGAAGATCCGCTTAAAGAAGCGAAAATACAAATTATAAATGAGAAAATACGACTTTTATATGTAGGAATAACTAGAGCAAAAGAATATTTGATTTTAATGGCATCTAAATCTAATGAAGGGAAATGGAATGAAAATAAACCTTCGCACTATTTTAATGTTCTTCAAAGATACATACACTTACAAAGGGGTGATGGTAAATGTTAGACATTAGAGAATTAAATCACATCTACTATAGTCAAAATTTATTAAACACTTTTGATAAATGCCCATTAAAATTTAAGATAAAGTATTTGGATAATATTAGATGGAAAAACGATTCAATAAATGATGAGGATTATTATGAAAATATGAACATTGGACTAGATTTTCATCTTATCTGTCAACGATATTTTTCGAGTATTCCTGTGAGCATAGATAATAAAAATACTGAACTTATAAATTGGTATAATTCATTAAAAGAAAAATTTCCGATTTCAGATGAAAATATATATTTACCGGAATATGAAATTAAAATGAGGAAAGACAATATTAGAATTCAGGCAAAGTATGATTTGATAATTATTAAACCGAATAATAAAATAGAAATTTGGGACTGGAAAACAGAGAAACGGAAACTGGACTATAAAGAAGTGTGTAAAAGAATGCAAGCTATTATTTATATGTATATAATAGGAGAAAGGTCTTTAGAAATATTTAGTAAAGATACACCTATTGAAAATATAAGTATGAAATTTTGGCAACCTCAATTCGAAGATGACATTATTACTATTAATTATTCAGAAAGTGTTCATAGAATTCATGAAGAAAAAATTATGGAGCTAATACGCAGATTGGATAATTATGATTTTGATACCAAATTTAACAGTGAACTTTATAGTAAGCAGTGTAAGTATTGTGAATTTGCTGGAGGTAATCACGTATGTGATGCTTTTGTTCTAAAGGATATGTAAATAAACTCTTAATTTTTAAGAGTTTTTTTTTGTTTATTTATATTTTCACAAAACTTATTAATAAGTTTTGATTAGTAATATAAACAATGTAACAAAAAATTGACAATTTAATCAAAATAGAATACTATATCATTAAACGATATATCATTTAATAATATATATGTAAGGAGGCAAAAAATGGCTAGAGGAAAAGCACTAGATGAGGACATTTTAACGGATTCAACCTACTGCATTTTACTGACACTTGTGAAGCCTATGCATGGTTATGGCATAATGCAGGAGATCGAAAAATTTTCAAAGGGTGAAATGCTAATAGGCCCAGCCAGTCTTTATACAATTATAAAAAAATTACAAAATGCAGATTTGATCCTATTACTAGAAGATGATGAGGAAAGACGTAAAACATATACACTAACTTTGAAGGGTAAAGAAATATTGAAAAAAGACATTAAGAGAAGAATAACTATGGTAAGACATGGAGAGGAAGCTTTAAAGTATTTAGAGGGGGATGATATTAATGAAAAAGGAAAATAAGTATATAATGAATATGGGGCTAGCTTTTGATGAAGATAGAGCAATGAGAAAATTAAGTCAAATGGCGAAAGAGGGGTGGATACTTAAAGAAATGTCTTTATCTAGGTATAAATTAGTAAAAGGTCAACCAAAGGAAATAGTTTATTCCATGGATTATAAAGAATTAAGTAAAGATGATAACGAGTATTTTGAGGTGTTTCAGAGTAGTGGCTGGGAACATATGTGTTCTTTTGGTCCGTATCATTTTTTTTCAGCCCCACCTGAAACTGTTTCAATATACACTGAAAAAGAGAACTATTTAAGTAAGTATGAAAAATCAAAACACGTCTATAAAAAAACAGCAATTATATCTATAGTAATATTAATTTTTGTGAACCTAATTGAATTTTCACTAAAAAGTAAAATAGATGGAACCATTGTAAAAAATATATTAATCATCATAGGGACTATTTCATTTGCTCTAGCAGCGCCTTGTCTTATGGTGTGTATAGCATATTATTTGAAAGAAAAAAGAATTTTAAATAATAATAGTAAAATTAATTAATATTATGGATTATAATAAATATAGTGAACTTTTTAATGGATTTTTACGTTGAAGTATTGCTAGGGGTGATTGTTATTGGATGAACTAGAACTTATTAATAAAGCTAAGAATGGAAATAAAAGCGCACTAAATTCACTTTTAAAAGATAATTACAATATTTTAAAAGGTTACACTGTTAAAATGGTAGGAGACCCACACTTAGCACAGGATATTATTCAAGACACCATGCTTAAAGCTGTGCTTAATATAAATAAATTTAAGCCTAGAGCAAAGTTTTCCACTTGGCTCATAAAAATAGCTACTAATGTTTACAGAGATTATTTAAGAAAGAATAAATCCGTTAAACAAATAGAGGAAACTGATATCCATATAGGAAAACAATTAGAAGATACTGTAATATTGAATTTTGAATATCATGAGGTAATGAAAATTATTTTAAAGTTACCATATGAGAAAAGGGAAGTATTTATTTTAAAGCATTATTATGGGTATAAATATGAGGAAATATCAGAAATTTTAGGCTGTCCCATTGGAACAGTTCGGTCAAGACTTCATAATGCAGTAAAATATATAATAAATGAAACTTACAGAAAGGAGATTATATAAATGAAGGATTCTGAAAGAAATAAAAACTCTTTAATTGATGAATTTTACAATGAATCTCAGGAGAAAACATCCCAAAACACAGTGAACCATGATGCTGACTTAGAATTTAGAAGTGTGCTAAATTCCACAGCTAAGAAAATGGATGTGTTAAATGAAGATATATTTGATTTTGATATAGACACCCTAAGCATAATAGAGCAAGGAGAGTGTATAAAAGAAAACTGGAAGAATAAAAAAGAATTTATTCTGTTTATATTATCATCCATTATAATTCTTTCTTTGTGTTCAATAGCCACCATTAAAATTGGCCCTAAGCTACTTATTATTTCACAAGTGATTATAGTTACCATTGTTCCTTGGATAATAATACCTGTACTAGCGATGAAAAGAAGGGGAAGTGAAGTTTAATGGAACTTTCAAATAATGGATTAATTATACTATTAATAATAGTTATTCCTATATTACTAATTCAAGGAGCCTGGGTGTTTTATGATGCAAGAAGGCGTAAAGAAAAATATTATTGGCTTTGGGGATTATTCGCACTTATAAATACACCAGGTCATCTACTTATTTATCTATTAGTGACAAGAGTAATATTAAATAATAAAAGGGAAAATTAGCTGCTAAAATTAGTAGCTATTTTTTTTTGTTATGTATTAATTTACTAAGAATAGAGAAGGTGAGTTTCGTTATATATATTTTTTAAAATAAAATGAACTTTTTGATTTTGATTGCGTTAAAGTTATGAAAATATAAAAAGAGGTGATCACATGGGAGATAATTTAACATTATTAATACCAATAATTATTATTCAGGCTATACTACTTTTAATTGCAGTAGTTGATTTAGTAAAACGTGATAAATCAACTGTTAGAGGTGGAAATAAGTTTATATGGATTCCGGTTTTACTTGTTTCTATAATTGGACCAATTGTTTACTTAACATTAGGTAAAAAAGAGTAAAAAAAGGGAGAAAGAAAATGAGAATTATTAATTGTGAGGGAGTATCTAAAAATTATAAAGATAAAAAAGCATTAGAAAATATAACATTTAGTATAGAAGGCACTGGATGCATTGGATTTTTAGGACCTAATGGTGCAGGTAAAACTACCATCATACGTATATTAGCTGGACTCGCTTCACCTACTTCTGGCAAAGTAGAGGTAGTTGGGTACGACGTAAGTAAGGACATTAAGAAGATTAGAAAAGAATTAGGCTATTGTCCTCAGACACCGAAATTTTATAATTATATGACTGGTGAAGAATGGATGGAATGGGTTGGATCTATGTTCAAGTTGGACAAACAAACTATAAAGGCGAGAAGTGAGGAACTGCTAAAAACCTGTGGAATATGGGAAGAGAGAAAACGAAAAATTGGGGGATATAGTGGTGGGATGAAACAACGTTTGGCAATAGCTCAAGCGCTTATTAACAATCCTAAATTGCTTATACTTGATGAACCAGTATCCTCATTAGACCCACAGGGACGTTATGACGTGCTTAATATAATAGAAGACTTAAAAGATAAAATAACTATATTTATATCAACACATATTATTGATGATATTGCTAGAGTTGCGGATAAAATTATAATAATTAATAAAGGAACTGTAATATTATCGGGTTCTATGGATGAAATAATTAAAAAATATGCTGAGAAAACCATAGAATTTACAATTGAGTCAGAAGATAAAAATGTAGTGAATTTACTAAAGAATAAAACATGGGTGTCAAGAGTAGAAGTTGAAGGAAATAAATTCAAAATCAGTACAAATCAATTAGAAAAGGCATGTACAGAATTTCTTAAATTAGTTGTAAATGAGCAATTAAGCTTAACTTCATACCAAGTGAGCGGAATGACATTGGAGAACATTTTCTTAAAGGTGGTGGGTATTAATGATGAAATTACCGATGTTAAATAAAGAAATAAAAGAGTTATGTAAAACTTATAAAATTATAATTATTCCTTTGGTTTTTATACTATTAGCACTCATGCAACCAATAACAATGAAGATGCTTCCAACCTTACTAAAAAATGCATCAAATTTACCCGCGGGTACTGTAATTAAAATTGCTCCACCTTCTACTAATGATGTTTTGAGGTCCTTACTAGGTCAGTTTGGGCAAATGGGTACTATTGTAATTATATTAATGTTAATGGGAACAATTGCAGGTGAACGTTCATTAGAAGTAACAGCAATGGTATTGGTAAAGCCAATAGGACGTGCAAGGTACTATTTCGCGAAATTCTTTTCATATTCTATACTTATTATCTGCAGTATGTATATAGCTATTGGTTTTAGTGCATATTACATTGAAGTTTTATTTGGTAAAGTAAGTTGGTCATATATAATGCTAGGTACTACGGTGTATTTACCTAACTTAATACTAATTATTGCAATTACTATGTTCTTTTCAAGTTTCCTTAAGAGTCAAGTAGCTGTGGGTGGTGCAGCCTGTGGTGTATATATTATTTTAAGTACAGTTCCACAATATTTAGGTGGATTCTTAAAGTCTATATCAATAAATGAATTAGTATCTACTGCAAGTGATATATTAACAGGTTCAAATAACATTGAATTTTTGAAACCAGTATTAGGTGTAATGGCTATGTCAGTAATATTAGTATTAGCTGGATGGCTTATATTTGAAAAACAAGAAATATAAAAATATACTATGTTCTTTTAAGTTATATTTAGCATACTCTTTATAATAATCACTATTATAAAAATCAACAAAGTTGAGATGATTTAGCTAATCAAAACAAGGGGGTATATATTATGCCGGATAAGGGTAAAAGTAAAGGTACTTCGACTAAAGATAATGGTAAGAAAAAAAATAAAAAGAATCAAAAAAATAAAGGACCTAAAAAATAATAAAATTCCTGAACTCACTGAGTTCAGGAATTTTATTACTTTGAGATGAAAAACGAAATGATGCAACAATAAAAGATAAATGGTATAATTTATAAATAAAGTTATAGGAATATATAAGTTTTTATTGGGGGGATTTTCATGACAACCAGCATGTTAAAAGTTATTGCAGCTTTATTAATGTTAATTGACCACACTGGAGCAGTAATTTTTTCAGATGCAATAATTTTAAGATTAATAGGAAGATTATCATTCCCTATATTTGCCTATTTGATTGTTGTAGGATATACTAAAACGAAATCATTTTCTAAATATTTAACTAGACTTATTGTATTTGCCGGATTATCCCAGATACCTTTTTCATTAGCATTTGGGGAGCGGTCTAGTATATTTAGTTTCTCTGATTTTTATAGTTTTTTTGTAGGTGGATCAGATCCACATTTAAATGTTTTTTTTACTTTAGCACTAGGACTTCTAGCAATCCGTATATGGGATAAAAAAGAATCAGAACTAGGCAGATTTATAGCTGTATTATCATTAGCATTGATAGCGGAGGTTTTACATACAGATTATAGTATGTATGGAATCGCGATGATATTGGCCTTTTATATTTATAGGGATAATAAAATTAAAACTGTTATATCTCAAACTATTGTATATATAATATTTGATGCTTCCCAAATTTTATTTTATGTGTACAAATTTCCAAGTATAACATTAGAGATAGCTTGGTTTAGTCAGGCATTATCGTTACTGGCATTAATTTTTATTTTTAAGTATAACCATACGAAGGGTAAAGATTTAAAATACTTCTTTTATGCTTTTTATCCATTGCATTTATTGGTATTAGGTTTGATGAAAATATTTTTGTAAAACAAATTGTGAAAAGGAGTGTAGAGTTATGAATTGGATAATTAAAAAATTTAATGAACTAAGTAGTGACGAACTATATGAAATTTTAAAACTTAGAAGCGAAGTCTTTGTTGTAGAGCAAGAATGCATCTATGAAGATTGTGATGGCAAAGACAAAAAATCATATCATTTATTTGCAGAACAGAACGGCGAAATCCTTGTATACTTAAGAATTTTAGAAAAAGGTGTTTCTTATAATGAGATATCTATAGGAAGAGTCCTAGCTAACAAAAGATATCGTGGGAGAGGTTTTGCAAAACAAATGATGATAAGAGCAATAGAATTTATCGAGCATTACTTAAAAGAGAATGAAATTAGAATATCAGGACAGGAATATTTGTTGGATTTTTATACGAGTTTTGGGTTTGTTAAAGTTTCAGAAAGTTATTTGGAAGATGATATACCACATATAGAAATGTTATATAAAAACTTTTAATTATATATTAAATACTGGGGGCTATTATTTATGGAAGCATTAATAAAATTAAAACTAGATAGATTGATTGTTTTATTTCAAGAAGTATCTAGCGTTTATAAATGGGAGGGAGCTTTAACTAACCATTTTACTGCATTGACTTATACATTAAATAACAGAGGCTTTGATAAAGAACAAATTCAAGATGTGCGATTTCATATGAAGAAAACTACGGGTATATTTTCTAATTATAGAGGAATTTCTAAGATTATCGTATCAGCATTATTAACAGGTAAATATGATAATCCAAAACAGGAATTTGATAAAATTCTAAGTTATGATAAAAGGATGAAACAAGCAGGCTTTAAGAATGTTATAACTTACTGACTGAAAATGGATTCCATAAAAATAATGGGCTTCAATTTTTATCTCATATACTAGGATTTCGCAAAGAAGATAATAAAACTAAAGTTTTAAGGTGCAAGGAAATATTTGATAGGTTAAAAGATAATAATATGAAAGTTTATTCTAGTGGGTATGGTGTAATTGGGTTCTTATCTATACTTGGAGAAGAAGGGTATGAGGCAGTAGATCAAGTTATTGAAGTTGTAAAAGTTCTTAAGTCAACTAAAAAATATAAATGGTTAACGAAAGAAACCCATTTATATACGGCTGCTGCTTTGGTTAGTGATGTATATATTGATAATATGAAAAATCAAAAGGAACTTATTCAAACAGCAATTGGAATTTCTATTGAAGCTTTAATTGCGGCACAAACAGTAGCTATCATAGCAGCAGCTAGCAGTTCAGTAGCTATAGCTGCTGCTTCAGCATCTTAAAAAGAAATAATTCAAAAAATCCTATCTGTATATAGATAGGATTTTTTAGTTATTAATATTAAAGTATCTAGACCTTTAGTTCAGATTATTGTTACTAGGCAAATCATCTAATGTTTTTAGCACATAACCTTGTTTTTCCCACTGAGTAATTACATCATCTAGTATCTCTGCATTGGTTTTTGATACTGCATGTAGTAACATAATTCCACCATTGTGAGTTCTTTGCAAAATTCTTTTTTTAGCCGTTTCATGGGAAGGTTGTTTATTAGTAAGCCAATCCATATAAGCAAAACTCCAGAATATAGTTTTATATCCATAGTTTTGAGTGTATTGTAAGGACAACTCACTATACTTACCCATTGGTGGCCTAAAATATTTAGATATTTTTTTTCCAGTGACATTTTCAAAAGCTTCTTCTACATCAGATAATTCACTTTTGAATTTTGTTTCATCTTTTATAGATGCCATTGAAGGATGTCTGGCACTATGATTACATACTAAGTGGCCTTCATCTACCATTCGTTTAACTAATTCAGGGTTAGAAGTAATATAGGGCTTTACAACGAAAAAGGCTGCTTTTACATTATGTTTTTTTAAAACATCTAAGATTGGAGCAGTATATCCAGCTTCATAACCCTCATCGAAAGTTAGATATAATACTTTTTTTGATGTATCTCCTAAATAATAACATTGATATTTTGATATAAGTTCACGAGTTTCTTTTGGCCCTTCAGGTGGCTCATTGTCATTACGGGGCTGAAAATACCAATTATATTCCTTAGTACTTACTGCATTAGTAGTCTCAGCAGGAATAAATACATTTTTTAAAAAATCTAGTAGGGTAGGTGCTTTTAGAATATCATTGCTAGAGTTTTTAACGGAATTATTTCTTAACTCACTGCTATAAACAACACTTGAAAAACAGTTGATGCTGAGTAGTGAGGAAATAATTATACACAAAATCTTCGATTTCACACTGATCACCTCTATTCATCTACTTTTAAATCAACAAATTAATATATAACTTAGTATGTGCATACTAGAGTATTTAATACTTTTTAAATAAAAATTTTACTATGGGATCAATAGTACTGTATACTATTAGTATGTCTAAAATAGAGGTGAATAAATGGAATTGTGTTTAGAACAACAAAGATTGATACATAGCAAGCCCTCAAAGTATTGTTTAATTAGAGGGATGCAAAATTCAGGTAAAACAACTGCAGCCATTTATAGAAGTCTTTATTTAAAAAATCACTATTGTTTATACAAAGATGATAAAATCTTAATGTTAGCGTCAAAGGATGAGGATATAGATAATATTAAAAACATGTATAACATAGCAGAGGTGGAAACTAGATTAGAATATTTAAGCTTATTTTCTAGTAGTGAGAGAAACTTTCATGTGGTTACATTAGAAAGTATTTTACATAAATATTTTTTGGAATATCAAAATAAATATAAATTAAAATATAAAATAATTACGGATAATGATAAAAAAACTAGCATCATGGAAAGTTGTATACTTCAGATTAAAGATATTTATCCGAAGCTAAGGATACTTCGAACTGACTATGTTGAATTTTATATTGAAGAAGTAAAGTGGATAAAAAGTTGTAATTACTTAGAAATAGATTTATATTTAGAGACAAATAGAACTGGAAGAAAATCTAAAAAAGGACAAGGGCTCCAAAGAATAAAAAAAAATTCTACTGCTAGAAAAGCAATCTATGAAATTATGGTTAAGTATAATGAAAAGCTTAAATCATTGAATTTAGTTGATAATGAGGATATTAATATATACGCTCTTCAAATGGCAAAAGCCACTAAAGGGGACAAGTATTGCCATATTATAAGCCATAAAAGTAACAATCTAACTAAAATACAGATGGATTTTATGAAGGCGTTATCTAACGAAAAACCTTATTCTAGCACTATGTTCCTTGTTGATACGGATAAGCCTCGTAAGAGTAACTCATGGATGGTGAAAGGTAAAAGAGTTAATACTAAACCACTAGGAGAGAAAGCAAAGTCATATTCATTTAAAAGTAAATATAAAACACAAGTTGTTAATTCCTTTGAGAACTTTCAATTTTGTGATATAAGACATGGTAGAGCATATGAGTTCATGAGGGATTATAGTAGGATTTCAGACATTTTAGTAAGCGATGGAAAAGAAGGTTACGAATATTTAAATGAGGAATTATTGGAACTGCCAGTATATAGCGATATAGCAGCAGGAGAACCTATACTCATTAATTCTGAAGTGGAAGGTAATTTCTATATTCCGAAGTATTGGTTAAAAGGAGTGAAAAATTCATTTATTTTAAAGGTTAAGGGAGACAGTATGATTGGGGCAAATATTGATCATGGAGATTATGTAATAATAAGACATGAGAATGGTGCAAATAATAATGATATTGTAGCGGTTGACATAGGTGGAAATGCTACTTTAAAAAGGCTTTCAATAAAAAAGGATAAAATATTACTTATGCCAGCAAATGAAAAATACCAGCCTATTGTAATAGACAGTGAAGATACATATATTATAGGTACAGCTGTAGGAATTATAAAACACAAAAAGTAATTTGAAAGGGGTCTGATAAAGATGAAGATATTTTTTATTTCAGACATTCATGGTTCCCTCTTCTTTTTAGAAAAGGGCTTAGAGCGTTATAAAGAAGAAGGAGCTAGTTACGTAGTACTTTTAGGGGATGCCTTATATCATGGTCCAAGAAATCCATTACCCAAGGATTACAATCCTCAGGCGGTAGCAAACCTCTTAAATGGGTATAAAGATAAGATAATTGCTGTCAGAGGAAATTGTGATAGTGAAGTAGATCAAATGCTCATAGAATATCCGATGATGTCGGATTATTCCATAATATTATATGATAACAGAAGGTTATTTTTGACTCATGGGCACATTTACAATGAGGATAATATGCCTTGTTTAAGTGACAATGATGTTCTAATACATGGACATACACACCTTCCTGTAGCTAAAAAACACAATGGAATATATGTGCTAAATCCAGGTTCTATAACGCTACCTAAGGAAAATCACCCTAATTCATATGCAATACTCCAAGATGATTTATTTCAAATAAAAGATTTACAGGGTAATGTTATAAAAGAAATAGTATTTTAAAAAACTAATAACCAAGGGTTACCTTGGTTATTAGTTAATTCTAAGCATCTTTTTTCTTTTCATTTAGATATAGTAAGTACATAAGTGCTGAAGCAGTGATACCAACGAAAAATATAAGGATCCATGCGTGATTTATTTCTTTATTTCTAATAAATAAACCCATCATAAAGGGACCAACTGCAAAGCCTGTACCAGTAATTAATGGTAGGACTGCATTAAACCGACCTCTATGGGACATTGGTGTATGATTGGCAATATATACTCCAGAATTAGTGGCAGATAGTATTTCACCTATTGTCCATATTATTGTAGATATAATAAAGACCATATAGGTTTTTGCTAAAAATAACATTCCAAAACCTAAAGAGAAAAATAGACCAGCTAAGGTAATATTAAGTATAGGTCTAAGTTTTTTTGTTACAACTGTTATAATTGTTGTCATAGTAACTACTACTAGTCCATTGATTGCCATTAGAGAACCATAAAGTTTTGGGCCATGGCTACTAAAAAGCGTATCCATTTGCATAGGTATTATAAAACCATGTTGTGCATACATAAACGAATATATCATTGAAACCATGGCAAAGGCTATAAGATAAGGCCTTTTTAAAAGAACGCTAAATAAGCTACCATCTTGGGCCTTTTCTGTTTCACTATAGAAATCAGAACTGACTTTATCGCATGTGATTGCTTTATCTGGAAGGGTTTCTTCTACAAACACAGCGACTAGTACTAAAGATAGTATAGTTGTCGCGGCATCTCCTAAAAATAAAATTTTCATGTGATTATTGTATAAAAAACCTGCAATTAATGGTCCAAGTGAAAAACCTATATTAATACCTAAGTATAAAAGCGAGTATGCTGCTTTTCTGTTTTTTGTTGTTGTTAAATCAGCCATCATGGCGCTATTGGGTGGTTGTGCAGCACCTCCGAAGAAAGATGAAAGAATTAAAAGGTAAGGTACTATTAAAGATTTCCCAAGGAATGCACAAGGAATCAGACACATTGCAGCCACCCCTTGGGAAATGATAATTACTTTTTTTCTTCCGATATGATCTGCTAATTTTCCACCTATAAGTGAGCCAGGTATAGAAGAAACCGCAGCCATCATTAAAAATAAACCAGCTGTTTCTATTCCAAGTCCTAAGCTTTTTGTAAGAAATAGTGTTAGAAACGGATGAACAAAACTTCCCATACTGTTAATAATCCGAGCAAAGAATATAACATAAATGCTTTTAGGCAAGCCGGAGTATGGTTTTAGAATATTTGAATTTCTCATTGATTTCTCATGGGTTTCCTCCCCTCATAAATAATAACAACTTTTTTAGATTTTTGTTTATCTTTAGTTTACTAAAAATATATATAAATTTCCAGTTATAATGATAAATACATAAAAAAAAGATAGCCATTGGCTATCTTTTTTAAGCTTAAAGTTTATTTTCTAAGGAAAAAACTGAATTTATCCTTTTGTGGCGTTGATATCGATATACTACGCTCATGAAGCACTTTATCAAATTCTTGAATTTGACCATCAACTATATTTGCGTAATCAGTTTTGCCATCTTCTAACCAGCTCATAAATATATATGTATGTGAAGGGCTACCAGGTTCTTCTGGTAAATCTGTAGTGAAACAAATATCTCCTTTTTCTAGTTCATTGAAGTCAGTATTTTTTTCCCATCCCATAGAAGTTAACCTTTCTAACAAACCATTAACTGTAGAGGTATTAGTAGGTATATCATAGTTGTTAGCTCTCAAAATTTCTGATAAGAGATAAACAGTAATACCTGTTTTATTCCCATTGTTTAAACTGAGTGCTTTTTCTAGCGAAGATACTCTATTTGATTCTAAATTTAAATATTCGTAAATATCATTTTGGGTTTCAGCTACTATAGTAGATGCACTATCAACAGTAGGTTTAGTTACTACTTCACTTACTTCTTTATTCGTTTGTTCGTCAGCTACTACATCAGCTTTAGGTTTCATTAAAGAACTGTTCATGAATATAGAAAATAGTATTATAGATACTACAACTATACCAAGTGCTAAAACAATTATATTGTTCTTAAATTCGTTTTTATCTGCTAACAGGCGCATTTCTTTTATGTACTTCTCACTAGTGTCAATATCTTTTGACTTAGATTTCCTACTGCTATACTCAGTTTTGGGATTGTTATTTTCTGAAGCATTGTTATTTGAATACATTTTATTTATAATTTCACTATTATCGTCTGTTATAATTTCTTTATTTTCTTCATTCTCTTTTTTATTTTCACTCATGTTTTTCTGCTCATAAATATAGGTGCCATATTAATATTTTACCTATATATCTGCAGCACCCCCTTATATTATTAAGTCTATCACTACGTCAAGTTTAATGATTATTTGTATCACCTACTTTTATATACTATAAGTGTAACATATCATGGAGTATTTAAGTACTATTTGTAGAAGTTTAAATTAATTTAATATTTTATGAAATATATTACATTTATTGTAGCTATAAAGATAATATATTCTATATTTATTATCTTTATATTGGTTTATATATAATAAGGATTAATTATAAACCTTTGGGGTATTGTTTACCAGAATATTGTAGTATAATATATATAATACTTGATAAGTGGGGGAAGAATAATGACTATAAAAATTGTAACGGATAGCACCTCTTACATAAGTGAGGAACTAAAGGAAAAATATGATATTTCTATAGTTTCATTAAGTGTTTTTTTTGGAAATGAGGAGCTTAAAGAGATTAATATTGAAAATAAGACTTTTTATAATAAACTAGATGAGAGTATGATTGTACCTACTTCATCACAACCATCTTTAGATGAAATGTATAATTTACTAGAAAAGCAAGTATTGGATAATAATCAAGTGGTTGGTGTTTTCCTTTCTTCAGATATGAGTGGAACTTATTCAAATGCATGCCTTGCAAAAAGTATGATTCTTGAAAAATACCCAAATGCGTTAATTGAAATTATAGATTCTAGATCTAATTGTATGCAACTGGGTTTTGCAGTATTAACAGCTGCCAAAGCAGCACATAAGGGGAAATCAATAGACGAAGTAGTTACACTCGTAAAAGATAATATAAAGAGAAGTAGATTTTTGTTTATTCCTGATACTTTAGAATATCTAAAAAAAGGTGGAAGAATAGGTGGTGCTAGTGCACTGCTGGGTACTATTTTTCAAATTAAGCCCATACTTACTGTTATAGATGGAAAAACAGAATTGTTTCATAAAGTAAGAACAAAAAAACGTGCTATACAAACTATGGTTGATAAATTTATTGAAGACATAGAAAAAAATGGACTAGGTGAGGTAATGATCCATCACATAAATGATGTGGAGGGAGCACTGGCTTTTGCAAAAACAATTGAAGAATGTACAGGCAAAAAAATAGATATAGCCCCAATTGGACCTGTAATAGGAACTCATGTTGGTCCTGGTGCACTCGGTATTGTGTATTATACAGAGAAGGATTTATAGTTAATAAAAGGACTTCAGAAGGAGATTTATCTTCCAACTGAAGTTTTTTTGTTGTTAAATGAACTTAAAATAGTCAACGTTTGAATCAAATTGTGAACATGGTAGTTAAATACTATGTTTATGTCATTACTTATATAAGAAGGACTAATTTTATTTTCATGGAATAATTCATTTAATTTATTACGGTTATTTTCATTAAAGTGGTAATCAAATGGCACGTGGTCTTCAGTTAAAGAGTTTAATATAACCAAGTGATTATAAGCGGTTTGTGAAGCTGCTATTACCTTATTAATAATAATTATATCTTGACTTTCAGCGTTGTCACTTCTTATTTCACTTAAATATGAATCGAGTGATTTTTTTAATAATGATATTTGGATATTTAAGTTAGAAAGATTAATATTTCCCCTGAAATTAAACACATCTTCAGATGTCTCAAAAATATTATTGACTAAAATATTTCCATCCACATGCAAGTTATCTAAAAATCTAGGGTGGAATATAAGGTAATTGACCAAGACTGATATAAATATTCCTACAAAAGTTTCTATAACCCTGTTGATACTATAAATTAGAGGGGTGCTATCTCTAAGGTTTGTCATTATTGCTAAAAATACTACGCAACCAATTATAATAGAATTTTTTCTATTTAAAAGGTTTAAAAAGTAAATTACCATTACTATTCCTATGCTTGTAAGAAATACATTATTAGGACTTATGAGTGCGAATAACAATCCGCAAATTGCACCTATAATAGTACCAATCATTCTGTTTTTACCCGTAGTAAAGGAGTTGTGTACAGTACTTTGCATAGTTATAACTGCAGCAATACAGGCATAGAATGGAAATGAATGATGGAAAGTTCTTAATAAAATTAGACATAAAAAAACTGAAAGTGCAGTTTTAATATTTCTCATTCCTATATTTTGCATATTAGTGACCTCCTGACTATTCAACGGTTCAGATTAATTAAAGTGAATTACAAATAATTTTAGATACTTTTATATGATACCAAATTTGAATTAATTTGCAATAGTTAATTATATTTATACATGTCAAGCATTTTTGAAAATGTCCCAAATCATGTGAAACATTAGCACCAACTAATTGTTGGTGCTTTGCTTTTGTAAAAGTATGATTTTGGGTAAGCTTAACAGACCTACCGCGTGCTTTACTTTTTTAAAAAAGAAAC